>NZ_JBHILY010000020.1:0-12579 GCF_042193555.1 Bartonella sp. PS17NMGDW
AGAATAGCTTTTATCTTCTTCAGTGCCATCTTCCTTAACAGTCTTAACCTTGAAACTTGGATCTGTCCACGCTTCACCCTCATACTTGGCACCTCCGCCTAAATATTTTGCTGTATGCTCAGCAACCTTAGTAACATTTTCATTGGTGGTAAAAAGCTGTGAGCCATTAACCGCATCTGTCGAGGTTCCTGAGAGTTCACCAGAACTCACACCGGCGATTGTCCGTTCTTTACCGTCTTTGTTTAAAATACTTAGTTTAGTGCCGCCTGATGCCTTACCAATGGTGATAACAGTCGATTCCCCCGAACGGAGACTACGCGCTAAAGTAATCTCTTCTTCTTCCTTAACAAGGATACTATCTCTTACATCAGCAATTTCCTTATTTGTTGTAAATAACTGCGATCCATTCACTGCCTGTTGTGAAGTCTCAGTGAGTTCTGCAGCCTTAACTTTCTTTATCTCTTTACCTCCAGCATCAATACCATCGGTCGTTATTTTCGGACCATCAGTAATGACCAGACCTTTTGCATCTAGGGTGGTTGTGCCTGCCTTTAAGCTCGTTAATGCAACATCTTGAGCCAAATCAAATTTTACATTATTATCTTTATCGCCTTTTGTAATGTTAAGATTTGTACTTCCAGTGGAAAAATCTACCGTGCTTTCAATCGCAACAGCCTTAGAATTTGCACCACCAACAGAGAGTTTCCAACCTTTATCGGCGTACTTTCTTAGCGCTTTCAACTGCGCAACATTCACTGCATCTGTATCTGCACTACCAGCTGCTACCGCTATAATCTGTCGCGTTTTTTTATCACCAACACTTCCAATACTCACTGCACCTGATGTGCTTTTCCATGACAATGCACTATCTGTTGCATCTGCATTCGCTATAGGATCATAACCACTCACACCAGCAGCAATATTAGCGATAGAATCATCCCCTAAAGAAACACTTCCTTCTGTCCTTGCTTCTGCATAAAAACCCAAAGCAGTAGAATACTTTGCGATTGACTTTGCACGATGACCTATAGCAGTCGTAGCATACTCTAAAGCTTTAGAAACAGCACCAACGGCCGTCGAATAACTACCTGCCGCTGTTGTATGATCATCCTTCGCATCAGTTTCATGATACTCAGAACCTATTGCGACACTGCTCGCACCCAAGGCCTGAGCTGTGTAACCTATAGCAATGGTATCCTCTCTTGAGGCCAGCGAATCATGGCCTATAGCAATACCTCTATTCCCCTTTGCATTTGCTTGATAACCCATGGCTATACTATTTTTTGTTGTAGCCTTTGTAAAGGGACCTATAGCAATAGCACTGCTAGCCGATACCAATGAATTAACACCAATAGCGATCCCCTGTTTTTCCTTAGCTTCAGCTGCTAAACCTATAGCAATTGCTCTTTCAGCTGTTGCCAACGCTCCAACACAACCAGTTTTATCGCCTATATTTTTACAATCTGGGTCATCTCTACCTATTGCAATACTTGAATAAGTAGTTGCCTTTGCAGTATCGCCCAACATAATACCTTTATCATCTTTCGTGTCTCGCTGCAGTTCACTAACAGGAATAAGTTGTCTTGTTGTCAAAGTATTTATTGTGGAATTATTATCACTGTTACTAGAAAGAGTATTGACCAGAAAATTTGCGTAGTCACTGGTAGCATCCACCTTAGGTGTTGTCGCAACATTCAACGCTGTTATATAATTTTCCTTTGATGCATTAGAAGCATCTAACTCACTGTTATCGCCATCATAAGCAGAGATAACATTTCGTGGAGCTCCTACAACAGCGCTCTCGACACCTTCAAGGAATATTTTGCTTACATCGACATTTGCCGAAAAACTAGGAGAAACATTCGATAAAAACGCAACTATTGCAGCCAACAAAAGCCCCCTCACCAAAGACAACGGATAAGGAAAATGAATCCCATTTGCATCATCGTGTGCTAGTGTGGCATATGATTTTTTCATAATAAATTCTCCAATGAAAAAACTTAAAAACACCTCCAAAACATAAAAAAGACACATTTTAGCATTATTGATCTTCTCGGAATTCAGAATGGAGGATCGTTGCTTAGCGTGTGAACGTTTTGAGTCTTTGATCTTGTTTTGTTTGTGCTTTCTGTATTGAGACTTAAATGTTTGTTTTTGGTTCATGTTTTGTGGACATAAAGGTAATGCATTTAAAGTCTATGGGTTTTGATGTTCTGTTTTTCCTAAATAAAAAAGAGGTATTGCATATTTAATATTACTTTTTACTTTATAGTCTCTACTATAAAATCCTTTGAAAAAGGTTTTAGTTTTATTAGAAAGCATTTTTTTGTTAATAACAAGTAAAGTAAAAAGAAATTGTAATATGTTCGGGATATAGATTCCTTGGAAAATCGTTTTTTATTTAGGTTTTCTCTTTTTAAAATGTCATGTAATGATATATGCGTGATTTTGTGATGTGCCTTTTATTTTTACGCACTACTTATCTCCCCCTGAAAGTTATTTTATCAAAATGAGTCTTACTAATATACATTCCCGTATCGTTATAGACTGTTCAAGAAAATAGCAACATAAAAATATAACTTTTTAGCAATATGGATTCTATTTGTGATATTTTTGCAATAAAAGCATATAAGGGTCTTCTATAAAACCTTAAAGTTTATATCGTCATCAAATATTATGCTTATCTCTAGATAAATACTGTACGTCTGTAAAAAAAAATCACCCTCATTTCAATAAATAAGGGTGATTATTTTGTTCTGTTTTCGTTGTTCGTATTATTTTATTTTCAGAGTAATTGCTCCACCTATTCCCCAGTGACCACCAGCACTCGTAGCAGAGAGATTAGAGCGGATTTTTCCGTTCTCAGATGTATAACCAGCACCAAGAGCAAACGCAGATTGTCCACGCCATGCCCCGCTACCAAATGAGACACTCAAAGATCCTGGGTCGTCGAAGTAACGTAGGTTGGATACTGCTAGACCAACAGCGGCTGCTTGTCTTGCCTCTTTGCGTACACTCTTAATGTCATAACTTAAAATATTAAACTTCATATCTGTATATTGGTTAGCCCGATCAACAGCATCATCAATAGCATCGATAACGATATTATTCACCCGTTGATCCGTGTAGTGCTTTGATTGATCAAGAACAATTTTCATCTGCTGCTCAGTGTAGCCATGGAGCTGACCACCATTTACAGCTTCTTTTGATCCCTTCTCAATACGACCATCCGCAACATTATCAATCATAACAGGTTCACTTTCGTTGCCACCTTTTAGAGTGATCTTATTGGTCTTTTTACCATCAGCATCTTTATCATAGTTAACTGCACCATCAGAAAGATTATTAACCGTGTTCTCAATATTATCAACTCTGTTTTCAATATGGAAAACCGTTTCACCAATATCCGTAACCGTAGCGGAAATATTGTCGACTCTGTTTTCGATATGCTTAATATCTTTCTCAACGCCAGTGATACGTTCGTTGGTCTGCCAAAGCTGTCCGCCATTGACTGCATCTTTTGAACCTTCTGCAATTTTACCATCTGCTACATTGATAATCTTACTTTGTTGACCATCATGACTAGCGTCATAGGCTTTTTTCTGTTCATTCCAATTTAAACCATTGGACGAGACATTGTTTTCAACATTTTGAATGCGATTGTTTATCTTGGACATACTCTCACTCACGCCGTCAAAAGCATTGGCAACGTCATGATAGGTCTTCTTCTCACCAGAACTGCCGTCATTATTGAATTGTGCTATCTTGAAAGTAGGAGCGATCCATTGTCCATTATTATAGCCAGCGCCACCACCAAAATACGCAGCAAGCTGATTACTCATCAAATAAAGTTGCGAACCATTTACAGCATCCGTTGAGTTAGCAGAAATATCTCCATTCGCAAGAAACTTAATTTTGCTATTGGTTCTTCCCTCTCCATGCTGTGCTACAAATGCCTGCTCATCATTATTCCACAACAAGGCATCCCCTTTGACTTCTTGAGTAATATTATTGATTTGTTGTGTAAAATCATTAACCACATTTATTAAATGATCATTCACATGCTTCACATTTGCATCAAGACCCGTCAAAGCATCACCAACATTTTCAAAGGTTTTCTGAACCACCTTACCATCCGCAGAAACTGTAGATAAATTATACTCTGGTCCCCCAAAATAACCATCACTAAATTCCGCATTCCCACCAAAGTAATTTGCTATATCTTGGGAGATTTGATTAATTTGGTCCCCATTTACTGCATCGGTTGAATATTCAGCAATTTCGCCAGCTTTGACATTAAGGAGAGCTACTGGCTCTTTATTTTTATCGCCACCTAAAGTTATACTACCATAATTAACAGCACCATTTTCTTTATCGTAGAGAACTGCAGCAGCTGTTGTGAGATTAATATCCTTAGAAATCTTCTCTATACTTTTATCAAGCTGTTCTTTATTAACAGCTTCATCATTCCGCTCTGCAGCTTTTACACCGGAAATTGTACGAGCATCACCGTTCTTATTCGCAACATTGATTTTAGTTCCACCTGTTGCTTTACCAACAGTGATAGTACCTTCATTTTCCTCCTGCTTAACGAGGCTATTTTTCGTCGCATTCGTAATCTGATTTTGGATATTCGTGATAGAATTATCAACAGTACTAAAAGCAGATCCAAAATCATTATGTGGTTTGCCCTGAATAGTATACGTTGGCGCTTTACCATTAGATACATCTGCACCACCACCAAAATATTTTGATATATTTTTAGCAATTGTTGAAAGATTATTTGTGACAGTGGTAACATTCTGATTGGTCTCAAAGAGTTGTGAACCATTTACAGCATCGGTTGAATCTTCAGAAATATCTCCATTGGCAAGAAACTTAATTTTGCTATTGGTTCTTCCCTCTCCATGCTGTGCTACAAATGCTTTCTCATCATTATTCCACAACAAGGCATCCCCTTTGACTTCTTGAGTAATATTATTGATTTGTTGTGTAAAATCATTTGTCACATTTATTAAATGATCATTCACATTCTTTACATTTGCATCAAGACCCGTCAAAGCGTCACCAACATTTTCAAAGGTTTTCTGAACCACCTTACCATCCGCAGAAACTGTAGATAAATTATACTCTGGTCCCCCAAAATAACCATCACTAAATTCCGCATTCCCACCAAAGTAATTTGCTATATCTTGGGAGATTTGATTAATTTGGTCCCCATTTACTGCATCGGTTGAATATTCAGCAATTTCGCCAGCTTTGACATTAAGGAGAGCTACTGGCTCTTTATTTTTATCGCCACCTAAAGTTATACTACCATAATTAACAGCACCATTTTCTTTATCGTAGAGAACTGCAGCAGCTGTTGTGAGATTAATATCCTTAGAAATCTTCTCTATACTTTTATCAAGCTGTTCTTTATTAACAGCTTCATCATTCCGCTCTGCAGCTTTTACACCGGAAATTGTACGAGCATCACCGTTCTTATTCGCAACATTGATTTTAGTTCCACCTGTTGCTTTACCAACAGTGATAGTACCTTCATTTTCCTCCTGCTTAACGAGGCTATTTTTCGTCGCATTCGTAATCTGATTTTGGATATTCGTGATAGAATTATCAACAGTACTAAAAGCAGAACCAATGTCGTTATATTCAGTGTTCTGAATCGTATAGGTTGGTGCTTTATTAGTGACCACATCTGCACCACCGCCCAAATATTGAGATGTATTTTGAGAAATTTTTGCTAGATCATTCGTAACAGTGGCAATATTCTGATTAGTCGTAAAGAGCTGCGAACCATTTACAGCATCCGTTGAGTTAGCAGAAATGTCTCCATCCTTCAAAAATGTGAGTTTGCTGTCTGTCTTCTCTCCGTTTGCTACATGAAGAGCAACAAATGCTTGTTCATTTTCACTCCACAAGAGAGAATCTTTAGAAACACCATCAATTTTCTGAGTAAAGTCATTGACTACATATGTTAAGCGACTATTCACATTCTTTACATTTGCATCAAGCCCTGTCAAAGCGTCACCAACATTATAAAAGATTTTCTGTTCTCCAGAACCTTCGGCAGAAACTGTAGATAAATTATACTGTGGTCCTAAAAAAGCACCATCTCTAAATTCCGCATCACCACCAAAATAGTTTGCAACATCTCCGGATATTTTATTAATCTGGCTGCCATTAATTGCATCATTCGACCCTTCTGCAATTGTACCAGCTTGTACATTATGGAGAGCAACTGGTGCCGTAGTCTTATTACCCCCCAAAGTCACACTATTATAATTAATGGTGCCATCTGCATTTTTATCATAAAGAACCGCAAAGCTATTTGCTTCTTTAATGACCTTAATACTGTCCGTGATATCTGCAATTTCACCATCAAGTTGTTTTTTATTAACAGCTTCATCATCATTAACTGCTTCTTTCACACCGGAAATTGTACGAGCATCACCTGATTTGTTTGCAATATTAATCTCTGCGCCTTCTATATTCTTACCGATAGTAATACGATTTGTCTCTTCTTCTCGCTTAACAAGGCTATTGCTTTTTATGGTGTCAACAACATCTGCAATCTGACCATCGAGCTGTTGTTTATTAACAGCGTCATTATTGTTTACAGCAGCCTTTACACCGGAAATTATCCTATCTTCACCCGATTTATTTGCAATATTGATTTCAGAACCACCTGTTGCCATACCAATGGTGATACGACCTTCTTCTCCATCATCTTGCTTAACAAAACTATTTTCTGCTATTTGATTTTTTATCTCTTGTAGCTGCGCAAAATTCACTGCATCATCAGCTTCTTTCCCAGCTGCTACTCCTGTAATCTTTTGTTCGCCAGCATCAATACCATCCACAGTTATTTTAGCCCCATCAGCAAACAGAAAGCCATCACTACTCATAGAGGCGTTCCCTGCAGTGACACTTGCCACTGTAATATTCTTAGCTAGATCAAATGTCACATTATTGTTTTCCGTACCTTTTGTGATCTTAAGGTTGTCACTTGCAGCTGACAAATCTACGGTATCTTTTATACCAACGGCTTTAGCATCTTTACCCCCAACAGATAGTGTCCAACCTTGGTCTACGTATGATTGTAACGATTTTAGCTGTGCAACATTAACGGCATCAGTGTCGCCACTACCAGCTGCCACTCCTACAATCTGGCGCGTTTTCTCTGATTTAGCATCACCAACACTCACTGCACCTAGTGTGGCTGCCCATATCGTGCTGTCATCTTCTGACGAGCTTTTAATTAAAGGATTATAACCAAGTTTGCCAGCAGCAACATCAGCCACAGACTCGCTCCCAATCGCAACACCTAAATTTACCGTCGTTTTTGCATAAGCACCAAGAGCTATAGATTCCTCACTGTCCGCCTTAGCACGATGTCCAATAGCTATTGATTCTTCACCCTTCGCTATTGTACGCCCCTCAGAAGGGATCGGTTTACTACCTTGTCTACCTTCACTACCTATTGCAATACTTTTTTTACCTACAGCATACGCCAAATGACCTACAGCAACAGTATAGCTATTATCCACCTGCGCACCATAACCAACAGCAACCACATCGGGAGCATTGACTATTATTTTGGCGCCAAGAGCAGTAATATCACTATCCTTATGGAGTTTTTCGGCCTTTGTTATATCATTACCAAATATGACACTAGTACCCTGTACGTCACGTTGCATATCTGTATCGCGCTGCATTCTAGCCATAGAGTCATTGCGCGAAGGATTCAATGCATCAATAATCGCTGTATTCTCACCATCCTGTGAACTGATGATCAATTTTTTATATTGCCCGCCTGTATCTAATGTTCTTTCCAATGAGTTTTTGTCATCTGCCCTCAAAACATTCACAATAGGATCATCATTACTTATACCAGAAAGGGTTTTGATTAAAAAATTTGCATCGTCATCAGAAGCGTCAACTTTTGGCACCATTGCCACATTCAATGCTGTTAAATAATTTTCCTTATCACCATCATAGTAATCATACGCAGAGATAATGCTTTGCGGATAAACCACAGCGGCATTCTTCACATTTTCAAGAGATGCTTTTGTTAAATCGAGATTTGCTGAAAAAACAGGAGAAGCATTCGATAAAAACAATGCCACCGCAGTTCCCAACGAAGCTACTTTAAACAATGATGATCGATGATGTGAACGAGAAAACCTCAAATCACGCAGATTTTGTGTAGTATATAATTTTTTCATAAAAACCCCCTTCATAATAATAGATTAAAAACACAAAAAAGGTATGCTCTAGAACTCTAAAGCTTTCTTATTTCCCTTGCGTGTTCCTGCTTTTACAGCGTGTTTTAGGACATAAATAAAATTAAGACATAAACTGTTGTTTCTACAGCGTCTTTAGAGGGTAGTTAGAGGCAAGTTCGTGAAAGTCAATTTAAGGAAGGTAAAAAAACACTTAATATTAGAATTAATTTCGTTTTTTCTATCAAAGGTTGTGTGTCGTTTTTAGCTTTGACCTCTTTGAAAGAGATATAATTTTTGTACCTATTGATCATCCGTTTAGGCATCAGTTTATTTTTCGTGAATAAGATTTTTTACTTCATTAGAGGATTTATGAAAGCTTTTTACTAAAATGCCCCCGCTTTGATGAGGCAAGGGCAAAGAGCATATTTAAGAAAAGTTTTTTGCTTATCTAGTTCAGTATTAAATTAAGCCCAATACCTACACCCCAATGACCACCAGAACCCGTTGCGGAGAGATTGGAGCGAATTTTTCCATCTTCTGACATATAACCAGCGCCAATAGCAAATGCGGATTGACTGCGCCATAAACCACCACCAAATGATAGACTGATTTTTCCAGGAGTATCATAACTTAAATTAGACACTGCTAAACCAATCGCTGCTGCTTGTCTTGCCTCTTTCCGAACATCCTCAACAGTATAACTTAACGTTGCAAACTTCATATCCGTATACGAATTAGCCTCACTAACTCCATCTTTTACAAGATGAGAAACTTGCTCATCCGTATATTCTTTCGCTTTATCGAGAATCATATCTGTCTGCTTTTTCGTATAATCATGTAACTGACCACCATTCACTGCTTCTTTCGAGCTTTCTCCTACCTTCCCACCCCCCTACCTCTACATTGATAATCTTACTCGCCTTCTTATTCTTATCAACGCCACGACCTGCATTAAATGCATTAGCAATATCGTTATAGCTTTTTTTTCGTCTTTTCCATGCCGAGCCACAAATGCCCCTGCTCCATTACTCCATAACAAAGCATTTTTCTCGATGTTGCCAGAAATTTCATTATGAAGCTTCGCGAAAACACTATTTATGCCAGCAAAAGCTGCTGCAATATTATCATAGCTGTTCTCTTCAAAGGTTCCATCATCTTTGAAAACTTTCAGCTTGAAACTCTGTACTGTCCATTCTTTATTCTCATATCTAGCACCACCGCCAAAATATTTTGCACGCGTTTGATTTAGTGAATAAAGCTGTCCACCCCGTCACAGCATCCGTGGAACTCTTTGTAATAGCTCCTGCCGAAAGGGATGTGATCTTGCTGTTTTCTTGCTTCTCTCCATGTTTTGCAACAAAAGCTTGATCCTTTGTGCTCCATGACAAAGAATCCTGCACATCCCCTCAGAGACTCCTTTAATACGATTATTGATATTCTTGATATTGTCATCAAGACTTGTAAAATAAGTTAGAGTGGCTATATGATTTCTCTATTACCGTACCTTTTTCATCAATCTGATGATAATTTATAAGTAAGAGCTGTAAAAATACCGTCGCTAAAAGATGCTCCACTACCTAAAGATTTCGCAACTTTATCACCCAATGAATAAAGCTGACCGCCATTGACAACACCAGTGGAATTTTCCGTAACTTTATTTGCTACAGTATGAAGTGCAGCGGGAGCTGTAGTTTTTCCAAAAGTCACACCTTCATAATTAATAGTGCCATTTTCATTATTTTCTTTATCATAATAAACAACAGCAGAATCATTAGCAAGTTTCTCTAAACTTTCTTCAAGCTGTTTTTTTACTAACAGCATCATTGATGCTTTATCTCTCTTTGCTTTCTTAAAACCAGAAATTATCCGTAATTTATCACTTTTATTCGCAATATCAATTTTATCACCATCTATATCCTTACCAATGGTAATGTGTTTCGTTGCTGTTTCCTGTTTTACAAAAATACTCACTGCTACTTATTTTTTTACTTCCTTCAGTTGTGAAAAATTCACTGCATCAGTATTGCGAGTTCCTTCTGCAACATTTGTTACTTTTTACTTGCCGCATTAATACTACCGGTAGTTATTTGCGGGCCATCAATAATTACTAAGCCTATTGCATCTACTTTTGTTTTCTCTCCTAATGTTATGCTTTTCAATACTATGTCATTAGCCAAACCAAATATGAGCTTATTTTCATCGTCCTTATCTCTTTGTAACCCTGAGATTACTTCCTCCGAATGAAAATTTATTGTACTATCTGGCACCAAAATCTTTAGCTGTCTCACCAGCAATAGACAGTTTCCAACCTTTTTTCTTACGACTTCTTCTAAATCCTGCAACTGTCTAAGGTTCACTGCATCGGCAGGTTTGCTACCAGCTGCTACGCCTATAATTTGTCGCGTTATGTTCTTACTAAGAATACCAATATTCACTTCACCTTTCGTACTTTTCTATTGAGATTCGGTGTTTTTAGCCGGTCCTTGCAGAAGAGACATATACCCAAAAACGCCAGCAGCCCTACCAGGTACAGAGTTGTTCCCGATAGCAACACCCCATCAACCGTCACGTTAGAATAGGAACCTATAAAATAGCTTCTTGAGAAAATGCATATGCACCCAAGAGCAATCGAACCATACCCTAGGGCTTTAGAAACGGCTCCTACAGCTATTGAATAATCACTCTTCGCAGTTGTATAATTATTATCTCCATATTTGCTCTTCTTATTATATTCACCACCTATTGCGACACTGCTTTTCCCCAAAGCGTGAGCCATATTGCCTACAGTAACGCTCCATTCTTTTTCCCCTTGCGTTCCACTACCTAAAGCAATACTTGTGTTTGGAGTACGTTGCATACCTGTAAATCGTTGCATTCTTGTAATGAAATCATGTCGCAAGGTGTCAGATCCATCGATAATCCTTGCATCTTCGTTGTTTTCAGAACTCATTGTAATTGTAGAGTTATTGTTCATAACCAATTGCGAATCGGTAAGAAATCTCTCACTAAAACCATCCTTACTCTTAATAGAAAGCGTATTGACGAGAAAATTGATATAGCCACTATAATCTGTAGAATCATCCACTATTGGTGCCATTGCTGCTGTATTAAGTGCTGTTAAATAACTTGCTTTTAATAAATCAAAACCTTTTGAGAGAGCCCCAATGCTGTTAGAGTTAGCATACACAGAAAGGAGCATTTTTCCTTGAGAATAGCTCTTTGTTGCTTTTTCCATGGCTTGAAGCAGCTGTTCTATTATATCAATTTTTCGCCAAAACAGGAATAGCATTCGATAAAAAAACAACTATCACAACTCCCAATGAAAACGTTGCTACAAACAACCGATAAAATAAACGCTGAAAACTTGAGCTATTTCCCTTGAATATGATCAATAATTTTTTCATAACAAACCCTTAACAAAAAACCATGTCTAAAACATAAAAAGACATATTTTGAATTGTAAAAATTTGCACTATTTGCTTTTCATACTCGTAATTAGATTAAAACAATTTGGAGAAATTAAACTTTTACTATGAAGCTACAAAAAAGGAAACTGATTAAAAAAACATAATATTTTGAATTATTCTATTCTTAAGATAATTTGTCATTTAAAAAACAAGACTTTCAATGAAAAGTTATAACGATATCAACATAAAGCATACGTTTAAAACTATACGCAAATAAAAGCTAAAACTGTCTTCTTTTAATAAAGGGTATATTCGTATTTACATTGCTTGAAGCATTTTAATAAATCAAAATAATAGGATAGAGCAATAAGATTATTACCTAATTATCAAAGAAAAATAGCAATCAATTTTTTGAATCTTTACCACTAAGGTCTTTTATTCTCAACAAAATTTGTAATAAGCTTTTTATATTCGGATTTTATATAATTACGAGAGTTTTTACATTTAGAATAGCTTTAGAGAACTCTGGAAGAAGGTAAAAAAATTGCCCTTTTCTTAAATAAGAAAAAGGCAATTCAATTTTATGGATTTAATCGTTTATTAGTTGAGTATCACATTAACCCCTGCACTTATACCCCAGTGCCCTCCAGAAGTGGTAATTGACAAGTTGGAACCAATATCACCGTTCTCTGAAGTATAACCTGCACCAAAAGCAAAAGCAGATTGACTGCGCCACAAACCACTCCCAAATGCGATTGTTAATTTTCCAGGAATATCACTATAGCGTAAACCAGCTACCGCTAAACCAACAGCTGCTGCTTGCCTTGCCTCTTTTCGAACATCCTCAACAGCATAACTTAATGTCGAAAACTTCATATCCGTATACGAATTAGCCTCATTAACTCCATCTTTTACAATATGAGAAACTTTCTCATCCGTATACT
>NZ_JBHILY010000021.1:0-9307 GCF_042193555.1 Bartonella sp. PS17NMGDW
AATGCATATATACAAAACGTATCATATTGCAAGCGCTCTATGAGAGATATGAAAACTTATCAAAAGGAATGTAAATGTGCGTATGATCTTTAATCACTCATTTGAATGAGAGAGCCTATAAAACGCTTGTTATGGCTATCAAACGTATCAAACAAATCAAAACGCTCGGTAGCTTTAATAATCCAATCAAAAGCAAATGCATCTTAAATGAATGTCTTATAAAAACGTTCTTTTTAGCTTGCAAGCATTGGTTTTCAAAGCAGCTTTTTATAAGAAAAATAAACAAACGCTTTTATAAAATGTAAGGTTTTTAAGATTTTGCTCTGCTGTGAAATCTAGATCTTTGTTTTTTCGTAAATGAAACGTTCTTAAGAACAAATGGTAACTAAGTTATAGCTGTTATAAAAAAAGTTTTAAACACTTATAAAGATCTCATTTTATGTTTCAAACGTTTAAAGGTTCATTTAATGAGGTTCTCATAAGCGTATTTTTACTTTCTTTAAAACATAATTTCTTTGCAAATTAATCGCTCTATATTTGGCTAGCAAAATTAACCGATCCAATTTTGGAGACGTTAACTTTAGAATAGAGCATTCTTTAAACAAGGTAACTTTTGACTCAAAATTAAGTAAATCCTATGCCTTATAATATTACAACGATTTTGAATTTTACTTACTTATCTTTGTCTTAATAGGTGCCCCCAAATTTGGAAAGAGCTCATTTGGTTTCGTATTTTTAAACTATAACTTTTAAAACGTTTTTAGTACCAAATCTAAAGTAGATAGTAATTCTACTGCCATGGCATTATTTGCTTCCATTTTTTTGTGGAAGCGAATAGTTCCGTTCTTAAAAACTAGCCTGCAATCTATTCATTAAAAGGCTTTTGATTTCATAAGATATAACTTTTTGAATTTCATATCTGTTGTGATGATAGGATCTGTATAATGCCTGCCTATCGTTTTCTAAATTTTTAGAAAGCGTTTTAAATATGATTTTGTCTTTAAATCTTTTTATGCAATTTTATAAATTAAACTTATAAGCTTATAATAGTTTCGCTAAAAATTTAGCGAAATTAAAAAAGTCTATATTACTAACTTCAATGCGATTTTTAAGTGATAAAAACGTATCATAAAATTTATAAACTGTCATGAATGATAACAGCTTTTCATTTCATTTGAATACACACATGCGTTATAATCTTTACATCATGATTTGCTTTTTATGGTCTATTCATACATGGCAATCTTATATAAAAAATGATCAAATGAATCATGCATAAAAGTGTGGATTCTTAAGTGGATTCATATAAAATAATTACAAACAAACTATTGACTTTATTGTGTTTTTTGATATGATATAGAGCATCAACAAGGGGCAGGGGGAGCCGCGCGTCTTTTGCAAAATCCCCATGCCAATGCGGCGCAAATTGTTGGGAGCAATGCGGTTGGCTTGAATGGTGGAAACAACGCTATGCGTGCAAGTGATTTTGTCAACCGTGTATTACAGATGTATGGTGGGCAGCCTCATAGAGCAAGTCCTACAGCGCATGGTGGCATTAGAAATAGAGACAACTTGTTAGAGGTTTTAAGGGCATTATTAGCATCACAAGAAGAAGCTTCGGAAGAAGAAGAGAGTGATGATGATAATCCTTTGATGACGCAATTCATGCGGGCGTTTTACGGACCGTTTTACAGAAACTAGGATTCACGAGAAATGTCAACGATTTATGATTGGTCGCTTAGAGCGGCGGATAATACGCGCGTGGATGATTTGATTGATTGGTCCGAAGGACAGCAGCCTAGCAGTGTGAACACGAGCGCCCGTGTGATGATGCAAAGGATAAGTGAGTATTTGTCAGACACGGGTGGAGAGCTTGAAGGCATTGTTACAAATGATCATGTCCAACAAACGAGTGTGATAAGGCTTGCAAGCACTTCACAGTTTTTAGAGTATAAGAATGGTATCGTTTTGCGCTTTATGGCGACGGGTAAGAATGTTGGCGCAACCACGATTGTCTTAAACACTTTAGATGGCAAGCCGGTTTATAAGGCGACAGAATTAGGGGTTGGTCCTTTATCAGGGGGCGAAATCCAACAAGGGTGCATTTATACATTGTTTTATAATGGAGATCATTGGCATCTTGTTAATCCTACCTCTATCCCTTTAGAAGAAGAAAGCAGTCTTTATCCCACGGGTTTTATAGGCACGTTTGGAATGCGCGGGATTCCAAAGGATTGGTTACTCTGTGATGGAAAAGCTTATTTGCGTCGTGATTATCGTGATTTATTTGAGACGATAGGAACGGTTTGGGGAGAAGGAGATGGCGTTACGACATTTAATGTTCCTGATTTTCGAGGGATGTTTTTACGGGGACTTGATAATGAACGCAATCTAGACCCTTGGCGTTCTTTTGCCAGTGTGCAAACAGATTTAATCGAGTCTCACCAACATCAAGGACAGAGCCTTTCGATGTCTCATTTTACCAGCAACGAAAACTTTTGGGATGGGAATACGACAGATGTGTTGGGTTATCGTCTAGGCTTGTTTGGGGGGAGTTCTCTCGCGAATTTTATGGGTATAGAGCGTGAGAATTTAGGGGGCTACATTGTAAGTCCTTATACTCTTGATGAGAGCCAAGAGGTTGTTTTGAAGAGCACTGGTGAAGGCGAGACGCGTCCAGTTAATGTGAGTGTTCTGTTTGCGATTAAGACATGAGGTTTAAGATGTCGACGATCTATGATTGGTCTTTAAATGCCTCCTTGAATGCCTATTGTGATGATTTGATTGATTGGTCAAAAGGACAACGTCCTAGCAGCGTGAATAACAGCGCCCGTGTGATGATGCAGCGTATGCGTGAATATTTATCCGATACGAGTGGTGTGATTGAAAGTACTTTTACGGTTGATGCTGAACAACAGACGACGTTGATAAGACTTAAAAGCAAATCGCATTTTTTGAAATATAAGAATGGGATATCAGTTTGTTTTAAAGCGAAGGGTAAGAATGTTGGGGAAACCGCAATTGCCTTGAATGATTTAGCCGCTAAACCCGTTTATAAGGCGACGGAATTAGGCATTCGTGCATTATCTGGAGGTGAACTTCAAAGGGGGTGCATTTATAGCTTGATTTATAGGGATCATGCTTGGCAAGTTTTAAATCCTACACCTCTCTCTTTATCACAAGAACCGGTTATTCCCGTTTATCCTACAGGGACGATAGGCATTTTTGGGATGCAAGTTTTGCCAGAGGGCTGGTTACTCTGTGATGGGAAGGCTTATTTGCGCAGTGATTATCCTGCTCTTTATGAAGCGATAGGGATCAGGTGGGGTGGAGCTGATACTTGGAACAAGTTTAACGTTCCCGATTTGCGTGGTGTTTTTTTACGAGGTGTTGATGATGATCGCGAGATCGACCGCTTTCGTTATCTTGGCACTTTACAAAATGACGCTATGAGAAAGCATGATCACGGGAGGCAATCCTTTACGATTTTGAATGATGAAAATCAGGAAGAGAGTTGGCATGGTGATATGACGATCATCTGGGGATATGTGTTGAATGACCAGCAAAGGTTGAAGCTTGCTGAACGTTTGGGCGTGAGGGCAGAGGATATACGCGTGCACCATAAGCTCGCCTTTCCCCATTCTCACCTTCATATGCGTGATGTTGTTTGGGCTCGTTCAGGTGTAAGTGAGACGCGTCCGATTAATATGAGTGTTGTGTTTGGAATCAAGACGTGAGGTTCAGATGTCCACGATTTATGATTGGTCTTTAACGGCATCTGAGAATGGTGGTGCTGATGCTTTGATTAATTGGTCAGAGGGACAGCACCCTAACACGGTTAATAATAGCGCTCGTTTTATGATGCAACGGGTGCGTGAATATTTATCGGATACGGGCGGCGTACTTGAAGGGATTGTGACGGTTGATAATAACCAAAAGACGAGCGTGATAAGGCTTCTAAGCCAATCGGCATTTTTAGAGTATAAGAATGGGATATCAGTTTGTTTTAAAGCGAAGGGCAAGAATGTTGGGGCGACAACAATTGCTTTAAATAATTTAGCCGGTAAGCCCGTTTATAAGGCGACAGAAACCGGTTTATTAGCCTTATCGGGAGGAGAGATACAAGATGGCTGTCTTTATACAGTTGTGTATGATGAAGAGCTTACGGGTTGGCAAGTTCTCAACCCGACAAGGGGCAAAGTTTCTTCCTTAAAACGCTTACCCACTGGTCTGATAGGACCGTTTGCAATGGAGCGCTTGCCGGATGGTTGGTTGCCATGTGATGGGAAGGCTTATCCGCGGCTTGTCTATTGGGATTTATTTTGTGTCATAGGAACGACGTGGGGAGAAGGAGATGGCGTTGCGACGTTTAATGTTCCCGATTTTCGGGGGCTATTTTTACGGGGACTTGATAATGAACGCAATTTAGACCCTTGGCGTTCTTTTGCAAGTATACAACCAAGTTCTTTAAAAGCGCACGAACATTTTATAGGTCCGGCGTCATCAGAAGGTCTTTCTTCTCGAAAAAAACGAGATGTTTCTTCTTCTGAAGCGCCCGTGACAAGGCGAAAGAGAGCTATAGACGAAGAGTGTGTAGGTTTGAGTGGGGATAGCTTAGAGAAATGTCATGAAGAATTTGACCGAATAGTGGGCATTTCAGAGCTTCCATTTTGGTTTACAGAAAAAGATAAGCCGCCGCGTTTACCTTGGTTTATCAGGAGTCCTTTTGCTAATTTTTTATATTATTCAACGCCTATAACAGAAGGTCTGAATGACAGAGCGCATCATGAACATCACCTTATGGCAGAGAGGGTTGGTGGTGTTGAAACGCGCCCCGTTAATGTGAGTGTAGTTTATGGGATCAAGACATGAGGAGTTGAAATGTCATTAAAACCGTTTGCGATATCAGAGATTAGCGACCCGTCTCAAGTACGGGTCGTTTTGTATTCGGGGGAAGTATTTGTACATGCGCCGCTTAATGGCGTTTTTGATTTACTGAAAGCCGCTTTGAAAAGGGAGCTTGATGGTTCACTGAAAGATTTAGAGAAGCGCTTCGAGGCTTTAAGAGAAGAGTTTGAAGATTTGAAAGAGTGTTCATTAGACGAAGTACTCTGAATGATGTGAGGACGAAAGCAGATGAAGATACCCGATCATGAACATGAATATTTGATACCTGTCGCGACGAGAGAAGAAATGATAGCAGGAACTTCTCAAGACAGCGTTGTTGTTCCGAAGCTTTTAGGGACGGCATCTTTGTATTCGTATGAAACCTTTGCGCCCTTAGAGCAGGTTGTTAATGCAAGGCAAGAAGCAGAAAAAGCCATGGCGCGTGCGAATGGGGCGCAACAAACAGCAGATCAAGCGAAAACTATAGCAGACAGTGTCAAGGAATTATCGGATGCAGCAGCGACGACGATAGCGCAAGCAGCAGGCACAGCAGCGAGTGCAGTTACTGTAGCCAATGCCGCCAAGACGACAGCTGATACAGCTTTAGAGCAGGCAAATACGGCATTAACAGTATCCAATGCCGCCAAGACAACAGCGGAGGTCTCGAAAGCCTCTTCAGAAGATGCCAAGATGAAGTCAGAAGCGGCTGAGAGGTTAGCGCAAGAAGCCAAGCGCATTGCGGATGATACTAAAGGTGCAGCTGATAGAGTGGCGACAACGGTCACGGAAAGCTCTCAAAGAGTGACACAAGTTCAAAGCACAGTAGAGACAGCTTTGACAGAGGCAAGAGAAGCCAAGGCAACGGCAGGAGATGCAAAAACACTTTCCGAACAAACCAAGAGCGCTTTTGATGATGCCAAGCAGGTGATGGGCGAGGTGAAGAATGTTGCAGAAACAGCAGCAACGAACAGTGGGCAAGCTCTCACGACAGCTTCTGAAGCCAAGACGACAGCAGAGACAGCCTCTTCGGTAGCTGGTGATGCAAAAGAAACGGCGTCTAAAGCCCTGTCGGTAGCTCATGGTCTTAAGCAATCGGTTGATCATGTCAAGAATACAGCTGAGGGAGCCAAAAGGACAGCAGAAGGAGTAGAGCAGAGGGCTTTAACAATAGAAGACGTTGCTACACAAGCCAAGACTAAAGCTGGTGAAGCCAAACAATTGGTTGAAGAAGTTAAGACGACAGCGCATTCGGCAGAAACGTTAGCGAATAATGCAAAGCGGTTAGCGGATAGTGCAAAAGACACAGCGGTGGAAGCGAAGAATAAAGCAGAGGATGCTCATGTCCTTTCGCAAGAAGCTAAGAGCACAGCAGAAACGGCAGAAGAGAAAGCCGCAAGAGCCGAAAAGAAGGCAGATGATGCGACAGTTACAGCTTCTGAAGCCAAGACTATGGTGCAAGAAGCAAAACAGGCGTTAGAGACATCAACAGCGCAACAAGATGCTTCAGAAGCATTGTCTAAAGCCGCTGAAGCGAAAAAAGTAGCAGATCAGGCAGCAACGTTAGCTAATGAAAGTAAAACGACAGCTGTTGAGGCAAAAGGTTTAGTGGAGGAAGTAAAACAATCGGTAGCGACAGCGACAGCAACAGCAGAAAGCGTAGCTAAGGAAGCTAAAGTAGCATCAGAAAGCGCTGTTAGGGTGGCGAATACAGCGAGGACCACAGCAGAAGAAGCCAAGAGTGCAGCGGATACAGCAACAGCGACGGCTCATCAAGCCCAACAGAGTGCAGAGGAGGCTACAAAATTAGCTTCTGAAGCGAAAGCGGTAGCAGAGTCTGCGGTGCGTTCAGGAGAGACGGCAGGGCAGGTGAGTGTGGAAACGGTGCAGGGCATAGCACAAGAGGCGAAGCGTAAAGCGGAAGAAGCCGAGAAAATAGCACAAGAAGCCAAACAGACAGCTGGTTATGCCAAGCATGATGCGGAGCAAGCGCGTAGTGAGGTGGAAAATGCAAAAAGCACAGCGAATGCAGCGTGGAATAAAGCCCACAAAGCGAATGAAACAGCAGATAGTGCTAAGCTTACAGCAAGTTTAGCGGAAACGGCAGGCGAAGAAGCCAAGAAAATAGCGGAGAAAGCCAATAACTACGCGTATGAAGCAAAAGATGAAGCCGAAAAAGCCAAGGAAATAGCCAATAGTGCAAAATATGCAGCAGGAGAGGCGCAAAAGGCAGCTGAAACAGCGGGTAAAAAAGCCGCGTCTTTAGAAGCAGCCGCAGAAGAAGCCGAAAAAATAGCACAAGAAGCTAAACAGACAGCTGGTTATGCCAAGCATGATGCGGAGCAAGCGCGTAGTGAGGTGGAAAAGGTAAAAAGCACAGCGAATGAAGCGTGGAGTAAAGCTTACGACGCGAATGAAGCCGCCAATAACGCTAAGACTATAGCAAGTTTAGCAGAAACGGCAGGCGAAGAAGCCAAGAAAATAGCGGAGAAAGCCGATGACCGAGCGTATGAAGCCAAGAATGAAGTAGAAAAAGCCAAGGAAATAGCTAGTAATGCAAAATATATAGCAGAAGAGGCGCAGAGGGCAGCCGAAACAGCGGGTAAAAAAGCCGCGTCTTTAGAGGAAGAAGCGGAAGAGGCACAAAAAATAGCCAAGGAAGCCAAGGAGTCTGCTGGTTATGCAAGACATGACGCGGAGCAAGCGCGTAGTCAGGCAGAAAAGGCAGAAAAAACAGCAAATGAAGCGTGGAGTAAAGCTTACGACGCGAATGAAACAGCAGATAATGCTAAGACTATAGCAAGTTTAGCACGGATGTACTCAGATGAAGCCAAGAAAAAAGCTGAGACAGCAGATTCACAAGCCTATCAAGCCAAGAGCGAAGCCGAAAAAGCCAAGGAAGTAGCCGATAGAGCGAAAAGGACAGCAGAAGAAGCTAAAACAACAGCCGATACGACGAAGCAAGAGCTTGGAGGTATCAAGAGTTCTCTGGAAACAGCGACAACAGCTCATACAGTAGCCACACAAGCAAAAAATCTCGCAGAAAAGATAAACACTTTTCTAAAACAGTCTCATTTAACGGTTTTATCAATTTCCACCCCTTTTCTTGTTGCGACAGGCAAAGCGCAATTAACCGTGAAAAAAGGAACCTATCTAACTTTGCCACGAACTCATGATATTTTGGTTGTAAGTTATACGGTAGATGCCAGAATAAGCATGCCGTCTCTTTCTGCGGGCAAGGATTATTATCTTTATTTGGTACCGGAGGGAGATTCTCATAAAATTGTTGTATCAGAAAACTCTACGTATCCAAACGGTTACAGCGTCAATAATTCGCGCAAGATAGGAGGGTTTCATACGCTTTGTGCGGATGTTGGTACGATTTCTGGTCACCCCTTGTCTGGTTATAGGGCAGGGGATATTTTACCCAATTCAGTTTGGTGTTTAAATCACCGCCCTTATAGTTCACCAGAGGGAATGGTCTACGACCCCTCTACAGATCTTTGGGTTGATATTTATCTTCAATCAGGGACGGGTGAAAATACGAAATCAATGTATCGTACCAATATAACAACAAACCGTAATTATACCGAACATGTAACAGATATGGCGCGTGTTAAAAAATCTTTACTGAGTGATGAAGCGTTTGCTTCTGCTATGTATGGAAGCAATGAAAAGACACATATTGTTGGCAAGAAAGAACCAACCTCTAAGGTTTCAGGTGGATATAAGGATACGGCGAATCGTCGAATGATCTCGCATATCGGTTGTGAGGATGGTTGCGGTTATGTTTGGCAATTTTTATCGGGCACGTTTCCTATACCTATAAGCCGTACGCAAAATACGTTTGAAATGAGAGCATTGTTAGGGGGTGGTAGCTGGAGTAATACAACGGATAATGGGCGTTTTACTCGAGCCGCCATGATCGTCAATGGTGGAAATGAACAAGTTGCGGCGCGTGGATGTAGCCATACGCGTCATTTTGTTTAGGAGGGAGAGATGATAGAATATCCAGAGCATTTAAATAGCAAAGAAGATTATCTGAACATGCTTTCTTTTGACAAAGTTGAAACAGTAAGAAGGCTAGAGATGCTTTTGACAACGCGTTTTTATTGGTTTTTTGTCAAAGAACTCAGTGAAGGAGAAGAGGGGATAGAAGATGACACGCATAAGGTTTGTCTAACAACAACCATGCCATTTGATTCAAATGGTGATTTTGTAGAAAAGCGTTGTCAGTATGAATTACAGGAAAGCGAATATGCACCGCTCTTTCAACTTGGCTTTCGTGTTGAAGAAGTCGAGCAACTGATCAAAGAGCATAGTCAATAGAGATCATAAAAAAACATTTTTATCCAGCCTCACTTTTGTGGGGCTTTTTTTATGGAGCGTCAGATGAGAAAGATATCGAAAGAAGGATTAGAGC
>NZ_JBHILY010000022.1:0-7553 GCF_042193555.1 Bartonella sp. PS17NMGDW
TTGCTGTCTTTAAAGCATTCTCTGTTTGCTTTTGCCGTTCGCTTTGCTTGCCAAGGTGAAATGCCTTGGCTAAAGCCGCTATAAAGCAAAACTTCTCGAGACAGATATCATTGGTTCTGGAACACCGATACCTCTTAATTTTTTCAAGAAAAAAAACAAAACGCGGCGTAACTTACACAATGTTTGGAAAAAAGAAATCTTGCCTCATGGTTTTATCAAGGGTAGGAGTTTTCCAAAGCGTGTTGATTTTAAAAAGATGAAGAGTAATGTTTTTCAAAGAGTAGACGGAGGTAAATTCCCCATTGCAAAACAAGAAGGATCATCAATTGCTGGAGTGATGTCCAAACCAGAAATCACAAATTCTATCGCACAATATGCCAGTGAAAGATTAACTAAAAACATACAGAGACAACTTAAACGTCAAGAATACGGTGCTAATAAGAAAGCTAAATAATGTTCTCAAGCTTTATCTACCTATCCCATATCCTTATAAGTTTATGCATTACACACTTTGATTGCAATTTTAAAAACAAATTATCACTTATGCTTTGTTTTTTATAAAAAAGTCAATAAAATCAATATAAAAGATACTTCCCAGCGAATTAGCTTCGTTACGGGGCAGGCTGCGTAAACTATCGCTAGCGACAGAATTTTCAAATTAACTGTACATTGTACACTTAACTCATTGATAAATAATTATTTCAATATGCACACTGTACAGTATATAATTATTTTGAGATGGAAATTATTTTTATTCTCGACATTATTGCGTCAATGTATATTTTTGAATCAGGTGCCTAAGAAACACCTTAAATCGATAGCGGATAGATTACCGACACAATCTCTTCTCCGCACATTAGAGACTTTGACTCATTATATGCTACATGCATATAATGGATTTGTCGGGTGTAGTTACGCTATACAATACTCTTTATGGGCCAAGCGTAACGACGGATTATCGACTGTGTTTCTTAGCGCTCAGCATTCTTCTGGAATGTCAACAAGGAACCTTAATCGATAGGATTTCACTATGAACACTCTTATAGAAATTAAAGAAATGGTTATTGATAGAGAAGCTGTTCAAACCGTCAATGCTCGTGATTTGCATGAATTTTTGGAAATTACATCAAAATTTGCAGACTGGATTAAAAATCGTATTATAGAATGCAAATTTCGAGAAAATATAGATTTTATAGTTTTTTCTAAAAATTTAGAAAAAGATTGCCTAGCGTAAAATACCACAATACATTAGGCATGGCAAAACACCTTCAATGATCGAGCGTAATGATAAAGGTCATTAACCAAAAGAGTATTTTATCGAATGTGAAAAGCTTGCAAAACAAGTAGCGACACCGCAAATCGATTACTCCAAGCCCGAAGCATTACTTGGCATCTTGATTCAACTACAAAATCAAATCGAACAGAAAGATAGCATCATTGCAGAATTAGCATCCAAAGCAGACGCGCTTGAGAGCTTAAAACCTTCTGATGGTTTGTTCAGTCTTATTGAAGGGGAAAAATCCTTGAAGTACGACCAAAGGACTTAACAGATTACTTGCGTAAACATGATTGGGTGTATCGCCGTGTTCCAAGTAATCCATTATACCCTATCAGGATAAAATCAAGAAAGGATTTATGGATTATCCTGCTATCACTATTCAAAGACCTAATGCTACAGAAAAGGTACTGCCTTCAACAAAAATTACACCAAAAGGATTAGCATATTTGAGAGAACAAATCTTTGGGGGTGTGCAATGAAGGTAGATACCAGTTTTTTATGCGATTTATGGATAACGTTGTTTCACTTTGTTAATTGTGAATATGTAGATAACAAAAATTGTAGTGCTCTGGTCGACATCATGGGCATAGTAGAAAAAGCTTTGATTTTAAAACTTCAAGATGAGGTGCCGAATATTACAAAGATTCTTGCAGTTCTTACAGGTTTTGGAACTTCAGAACTACCGCATAGCATGAATCCGTTATTGCAAGCTTATGCTCCTACTTTGGAAAGTCCTGTTGTAAAAGCTGCTTAACTTAAAAACACAACTCCCCTCCCCGTTCTCAAAATGGGGAGGTGGTTTAAAGATCAAGTTTTGAATGGGAGCCAAGACATACTAAAACCAATCGATCTTGAGCAATCAAGCGATAAATCAACACTAAGTCAGGTCGAATATGACAATCTCGATAATTGCTCCAATTCCCAGTCAATGCATGATCATGATATCGAGGTTCTAAAGGCTGGTCATTTGCTAATGCTGCAATGATTTGGCGCAAATCAATATCTAAAAGATGCCGATACCATCCCTTCATTTCACGCTTGAAATCACATTTGAAGATAGTGGTGCGTTCAATCGTCCACATATAGATCATCAAATAATTCGTCTACGGAATGAAACTTTTTTAAGTTGCCTTCATCTAATTCCGTAAAAGCCGCTATGGTTTCCGCATTGGGTTGAAACAAGAAGAACGGAATAGATTTATCTTGTGCAATACGCGTCATCAACACTCTCACAACATCACTTACTGATAAACCTGAAGCTTGAATAACTTGATTAGCGATATTTTGAATTTCTTCTGGTACACACGCCTAAAGCATACGACTAGCTGCCATAATGATCTCTCCTCTTGTAACTGTATTCCAGTGCAATACAAGTGGAGTTTAATTTCAACCGCAAAATATTTGGCTTATCTGATACGCCGAAAACCCCATTTCTCAATATGGGAAGGAAATCAAGGCAAGGCGAAACTATGAATAAGAAGCATCGTGAGGGGATATCGGTTCGTGCGTTTGCAAAAAAGATGCGTGTTTCACATAATGCAGTGGTTTCTCGGATAAAGACAGGCAAATTTGATGCGGCTCTTTTTGAAGATGGTTCTGTCAATGAAGCCGTTGCAACAAGCAAATCCAACAAGCACCCTACCCCATTTTTAGCGCCTGATGGACAACCGCGAACAAATATCAAACAAACCTCTACAGAGGATGCCAATGAATACAAGATAAAACTGGAGCGAATGCAAGTTGCGCTTGAAAGCGAAAAGATTGCCCTTGAACGCTTACGCGAAACAACCGTTGATCGAGAAGAAATGAAAAAGGCAGCGCGTGAGTTTGGAAGAGTACACCGTGATGCCATGTTGAATTTTCCTCATCATTTTGCTGCAAGCATTGCTGCACAAGTTGGATGTGATGCCGCCAGCCTTATTGGTGTTATTGATTATTACATGGGCACAGCTTTGCTTGAGGGGGTTAATATTCCAGTACCTTTCATGATCCTCATTCTCCAGAGTTAGAGAACTTGCAAGAAACGAATAATGAATGAAAATACAGTCGAAGAATTTTTCGCCAATGCCAATGACGCACGACAACCAGACCGTCTGAAGCAGATCAACGCGCCGTGATTACAGTACGCTTATGCACTGTAAAAGCTTCTGAACTGCTATTGGACAGATGCCATCACAGATGAGCAAAAGAAAGCAGCCATTCAGTCATTAGAAGACCATAACAACAATTCTATTGCGATAGGAGAATGCACACATGGATATGAATTTTTTTAAACATGATGCTTTCTCAAGCATCACAATGATGAAAGCCATCGAAAACTATGAGTTTCAACCGGGGCTTATTAGTTCTCTTGATCTTTTTGAGGAAGTGGAAACAAGCACCACAGTGGTTGGTATTGAACGGCGTGATAATACATTTTCGCTTATTCAAACCAGTGAACGTGGCGCACCTTTGGCAGAAGGTGATAGAGAGAGTCGTAATCTTCGGTTTTTCAAAACAACACGGATTGCCAAAAGTGATACGGTGAAATCAGAAGAAATCCAAAACCGTCGTGAATTTGGCGCAGAAGATCAGTTAGAGACAGCAATGAAATATATTGCCAGAAAACAAAAGAAACTGATTTCTGAAATCGAATTGACATGGGAGAATATGCAACTCGGCGTCGTTCAAGGGGTGGTTCTTGATGCTGATGGCTCTGTTATTGTCGATTGGTACAAGGAATGGGAAATCACACCACCAAAGCCCATTGACTTTAAACTAAATACAGAAACAACCAATGTTGCTGACCATGTTGACCAAGTCATTATGAGGATGATTGAGGCTTCAAAAGGAGCATTTTCTGATCGTTCACGGATTATTGGGCTTTGTGGAAATGAATTCTTTTCCAAATTGAAAAACCATAAAACAATTCGTGAGACCTATTTAAACACAGCCTTAGCACAGACACTCAATAGCGCTGGAGGTGTTGCAACACCAAGCGCTCTTGGCTCGGGGAGCTTTGGCAGTTTTGACTTTGCAGGTGTCACTTTCATTAATTACCGGAGTATTCACAACTATAATGTAAGTGCGAAGGCTGGAACCAAACGCGCCATAGGAATTAAGCCTGATGAATGTCAATTCTTTCCTGTTGATGCACCTGGTGTATTCCAAAAAACCTTTGCACCAGGGGAAAGCTTGGATTTTGCTAACACCGTTGGAAAACCTCTCTACACGATGCTAATCGTCGACCACGACCGTAATGCATGGGTAAAACCGGAGGTCTATAGCTATCCGCTTTTTTACATTTGTACACGCCCAGAAATGCTGTTTAAAGCAGTGATTGGAGCGAAATAACATGCGATGGCACGGGCTGCTAAACCAAATGGTTAAAGATGTGCGCAACACTTTTGGGCAGCCCATCATCTACACGCGAAAGGACAATCAGCAATCTTTTCGGATTACAGCGATTTACGGCATTAAGCATTCAGAATCGGACGCCGGTGGCAGAATCCCCACCACAATTCCAAGAAAGGAACTTGATCTTTGTATCAATGACATCGGGGGTTTACCACCAAAACCTCAAGATAGTATTGTGGTCCTCTCTCCTGAAAACAGCAAAGCGCCCTCTTCTCAAGAGCACTTCACTGTCACAGATGTCCAAGCCTCAGAATCTAGTATGTATAAGCTTATCTTGCGGGAGATAAAAAATGGACGTATCTTTATCTTGTGTGTTTAAAAATTAATAAGGCTGCCCAAGAGCCCGAATTACTGCTACAAACCTTGGATTTGGAATGGCACTAAATCGGTAACTCCATGGTGAGCCAGTACGGTGACTGATGTGACATCTTTGGTATGTTATAGTGACTGATGCAATTCCTGCCCAAGTAGTCCTTTCATTATCTTCAGGGCTTACAAATACAATAGCTTGGTTTGTTACTAAAAGACGTCCTAAAGCTGGAGTCTTTTCGCCAATATTGAAGGTAACGCGTTCTTGAACTCCCAACAGTTTTTCATTTTTTGCTAAACGATAATCATATTCACTTGCGTCAAGTTCTTGAAACATTTCACATGCTTCCTCAAAATTAGAGGGAGGAATATCTGATTGCCACAAAGCAACTTCTTGCTCAAAGTTTTTTTCCTTTTTCGCCTCACGATAGGCAATAATAACAAAAATTAAAACAATAAGAATGGGTAGTAATAACCATGGTGTAATAGTTACTGTTACCACAATGCCTCCACTCAACAGAACACAAAGGAGAAAGATCTGTACCCTCTTTTCTAACCGCTTTTTTTCAAGTTCCGGCGACATTTTATTAACAACTGATAAATCAGAAGAAGGGTGGATATGGGGGGGAGGTATTAAAACCTGCTCTGAAACTTTTTCTTTAAAACGTTTTTTGCGTTTATCTTGCCAATGAACAAAAATAGACAAAGCAATACATGCAAAGAAAATTAACCTGAACCATCCCCAAAAACCTAGACCATCATTTTCGTCTGACTTTTTGTCTTGAACATGGATACTTTGCTTATCAGTATTCTCAGGTAGTACATGTTTCACGCTTTCATTTTGAGTAGCAACATATGTTAATAAAGTCGAGGAGGAGGAAAAAATTTCATTATTGTATGTAACTTGATCTGGTTCGAGTTTGTGCAAAAAAAACGCACCTAATATTGCAGAGCCGAGAAATAATAAAACTCCAATACCAAGAGTTTTCAATCCGTTTTTCCGCCATTTTTTTATACACACTAAAACAAGTCCGACAAACATCACTGGGAATAATAACAAGCATACGATCACCGCAATTGTATCAAGCGTATTGAGCATTATTTTCCCCTTCACTATAAATAAAAAACTAAGCCGAAAAATTTAAAGTGAGTCGACAAATAAAGTAAAGATGTGCTTATAATTTTAGAAAAAAGTGATATTACTGCGTGACATTATTACAGCGATATGAATAATCGAATCAGGTACCTAAGAAACACTTTAAAGCAATGAGCGAACGGATTGCTGGAACAATATCTTCTTCGCCAATTAAAGTTTTGACTCGTTGTATGTTACACCCATATAATGACTTTGTAAGATGTAGTTACACTATACAAGACCCTTTTACGGGGAAAATGTAACGGACGAGCTAGTTGCCCATGTTTCTTAGCACCCAGAGCTCTTTTAGAGTGTCATTAAGAAACGTCTAAAAACTAGGAGTCCTTTATGAATACCCTTATAGAAATTAAAGAACAAATTATTGAGCAGGATACCGTTCAAACGGTAAATGCTCGTGAGTTGCATGCATTTTTGGAGATAAAATCCGATCTCATTGGTAGCTTGTGAGACGGCATCAAAAGCAAGTGGCAAGCCCTGTCCGAATGGTTTAGCGGCATGATAAGCAAATTAACCAGCTGGATGCCTAATTGGATGAAAAAAAAGCTAGGCTTTAATGTTTCAATCAACAAAACTTCAACCCAGACCATTAAAACCTTTACCGATGAAAGCAATGCACGCGCAAAAAGAATGCTGGATACAGTATTGGTTACAAATACCCCGCCTGAAAAACGCAAGAGTGGTTTTAATACAAGT
The DNA here is from genome assembly GCF_042193555.1 of Bartonella sp. PS17NMGDW. Taxonomy (NCBI): domain Bacteria; kingdom Pseudomonadati; phylum Pseudomonadota; class Alphaproteobacteria; order Hyphomicrobiales; family Bartonellaceae; genus Bartonella; species Bartonella sp. PS17NMGDW. Next base: position 6,834 of record NZ_JBHILY010000022.1, read on the forward strand.
GTCGTTGAAACAGGACAAATGCAGGCAACAAATAAAGTGGGTGCCTTTAAAGCTCCAAAGCCCATTACGGTTCATAAACCCGTTGAAGTAGACGCCCGTGTAACCATTACAAATCTCAATATTTCAGTACCAAATGGTCTCAAGGACGAAATCAGAGACGCTGTCAATCAAGCACTCGAACGCTATGCAAAACAGCAACGTTTAGCCATAGCCTCTAGCCTTTCGGATTAAATACCATGATGTTAGCTTTGGGTAGTTTTATTTTTTCCATTGAAACAGCAGCTTATCAAACACTTGATATGTCTTATGGGGTTCCATGGGTAGAGCAAGGGCGATTGGGGCGAAAAGCTGCTCTTCAATTGCCAGCTGTTGCAAATGCGGAGTTTTCTTTAGCAGGCGTGATTTATCCAGATTTCAAAGGTGGTCACGGACAAATCGAATATTTGCGACAAATAGCGCATATGGGACCTCACATTCTTGTTACCGGTCAAGGCAAAATCTTAGGTAAGTTTGTCATTCTTTCTGTAGAGGAAAAACAAAATGTTTTTCATCATAATGGCACCCCCAAAAAACAAGAATTTACAATAAAGTTGAGAGAATATGGTGAAGACCTATGAGTGATCTTTACGTAACAAAAGAAGGCGATATGGTTGATGCCATTTGCTGGAAATACTATGCCAAAGGTCAGCAAGCGCTTGCTGTTGAACGCGTCTATGCAGC
>NZ_JBHILY010000023.1:0-7244 GCF_042193555.1 Bartonella sp. PS17NMGDW
TTAATAACGTATTACTTTCTTAAAAGAGGGAAACTATGAAAGATAGTAATTTACAAAACAATAATGAAAATACTCCCGTCAATGATAACGATAATGTCTCTTTAAACGAAAATACTTGTTTAAAAGCCATTCCTTATGAACAAGCCTTGCAACAAAATGGTTGGGGGCAATTAAAACCGATTGCTACGGCTCTCTTACCTGTCGAGCCTTTTAGCTTATTACAGTTGCCAATGCCATTAATGGACTATATTTATGAGGTTGCCGATCTTCAACAATCTTCTATCGATTTTATTGCTATCTCTGCTTTATGTGGCTTGGCTGCTGTGATTGGCAATGGCGTGCGTATCGCTCCAAAACAACATGATAATAATTGGAAAATTGTTCCTAATCTCTGGGGGGCTCTTGTGGGGCAACCTTCAACACTCAAAACACCTACCATGCAAGCCGCTTTAACTCCTCTCTATGCCTTTCAAGAGGAATGGCATCAAGAATGGTTAAAGAAGAAAGAACAGCAAGAAAAGAAAGATATTCTTATTGAATTAGATAAACGAGAAAAGAAAAAACAAGCCTATAAAGCACTCAAAGATCAAGATGAGGAACAAGCCCTTGCCCTTCTTTCACAATCTATTGAACACAAAGAAAGTGATGATAACACTCTTGATAAACGACGTCTTATTGTCAACGATGTGACTGTCGAAAAGCTTGGGGAACTCTTAAAAGAAAACCCCCGTGGTCTCTTGATGGTACGAGATGAATTGGCTGGGTTTTTAGCTAATATGGAAAGAAAGGAATACCAAACAGACCGTGCCTTTTATCTAACAGCTTTTAATGGCAATACGTCATACACCTATGACCGTATTGAACGTGGAACCATTCATATTCCCAATGCAACCATTTCCATTATTGGGGGCATTCAACCCTCACGCATTATTCCCATTATTCAAGCCATGTGCCATGGAATAAATGATGATGGTTTCATGCAACGATTTCAAATGATTGTATGGCCCGACGAACGAAAAAAGCGGTTATGGACGGATAGACCTCCCAATCAAAAGGCATGGGAAAGCTATCAAGGGGTCTTTCGTTCTCTTTATGATAAACCGTTAGGCTCACCAAAGCATCCGATAACCATACACTTTTCTACTGATGCCCAAGAGATCTTTCGTGTATGGTGGGAAGATTTTCAGAAAAAAATAAATAGTGGTCATTTCTCTACAAATTTACAATCGTATCTTTTGAAAATGGATAAAACCATACCAACACTTGCGTTGATTTTTGAATTGACCGAAGGGGGTCGTTTTGAAATCAATAGAAATGCTCTTGAGAGAGCCTTGTATTGGGAAAAATATCTGTTAAGTCATGCCAAACGTCTTTATGCGGCGCATGATACATTAGCAACAGAAAGTGCAAACTTGCTTGTCAAGCGCTGTGATTGTTTACCTAATGTTTTTACTGCACGGGATGTTTATAAACGTGATTGGAAATGTTTAAAAGACAATGAAGCTGTGAAGCAAGCTTTAGAGCTTTTATGCCGTTGCAATTATATTCGTGAAATCTCTGGAGACAATAACTCCCAAGGCGGTCGACCTACCATACGCTATGAATGGCATCCTTTAGTGAAAAGTCATAAAACATTTCAATGAATGAATTTTAAATTCCAATAAAACATATAACTTATGTATTCATAAAATGAAACCTTCAAAACATTTCCCATCTATTGGTTTTGGAGGTTTTGGAGGTGCTTTTTATTCCCCTCTTTATATATTTTAAAAATCAAAATAAAAGTCACTATATTTCAATATGTTAATTTTTATCAACTTTTCAAAAAACAATCTATATCAACATTACAACCTGTAAATTCAACTTATAGAATAGGTTTTGTAGGGGTTTTGGGGGTATAGGGGGGGTATATGCTTTTTATCTTTCTTACAAAGCAAGCAATAAAAGCCTATCAAAACATACATTCTGATATCTTAAAAACACATATCAAATTTGTCTTTTTTCCATAAAACGAACAGCAAATTTCACTATTTTGCTGATTTTACCTCATGTCATAGGCTGTGGATAAGTAGCCTTTAATAAAATTTCTTTTTAAGCAGGTTGTGGGTCTTTTTTTATTTTATTATTGCTATTTGCTTTAAATAGATCTAGCAGATTCTATTTAAAGTTTTTTGACACCTATAGATCAACGCTTATAAAGCGGTGGGGTTTTATTATAAATGCTTCAATCTCATAACAAACCACTGACATTACGCTCTCTGTTACAATCCTACCGTGATCATACAGAAAGTGCGCGCGATAGAGGAACTTCTTTTGAAAAGTTTGTAATTGCTTATTTGACGCAAGACCCTCTACAATGCCAAGAATATGAAAAGGTTCAAACCTATTGTGAATGGGCAAAAGAGCATGGGGAAGATGGACGTGATATTGGCATTGATCTGGTTGCTAAAATTCGTGATGAAGAAGGATATGCCGCTATTCAATGTAAGTTTTATAGTGCAAATCATCAGATCAAGAAGGAAGATATTGATAGCTTTATAGCAGCGTCTGGCAAGAAAATATTCACACGCCGTATTCTGGTTGATAGCACCGAAGGTAATTGGAGTAACAATGCCGATCTCACCTGTGAAGGACAAGGAGTCCGCATTCAACGGATTAATCTTTTCGATCTGGAAAACAGTCAAATAGATTGGTCAACCTTTGAAAGCAAAGGGAAAGCTACTCTTAAGAAAAAAGAACCGAAAAATCTTTTAGATCATCAACAAGAAGCGCTTAAAGCTGTTTGTGAAGGGTTAAAAGAAGCAGACCGCGGCAAGCTGATTATGGCGTGTGGAACGGGAAAGACCTTTACCAGTCTGAAGATAGCAGAAGCTCTTGCTGGTCAAGGTAAACGTGTTTTATTCCTTGTCCCCTCTCTTTCTTTAATGTCACAAACAATAAGAGAATGGACAGCAGATACAGCAATACCCTTGCGTTCCTTTGCCGTGTGTTCTGATACACAAGTTGGTAAGCGTCGTAAAGCCCAAGATGATGCTGCCGAACTCGATGTCTCGGATCTCGCTCTACCAGCAACAACAGATTCTCAAAAGCTTGGAGAAAAAGCCAATAAGACTTCTCCTGATGCCATGACTGTGGTCTTTGCTACCTACCATTCGATACAAGTGATTTCGGATGCGCAAAAGAAATATGCTTTACCGGAATTTGATCTGATCATTTGTGATGAAGCACACCGTACCACTGGAGCTGTGTTAGGAACAGACAAGAGTGAATCTGAGTTTATCAAGGTTCATGACAATAGCCTTATTCGGGGCAAGAAACGTCTGTATATGACCGCAACACCTCGTATCTTTAGTGATAATGCCAAAAAACAAGCTAATGAGATTGATGCCGTTCTGGCTTCTATGGATGATGAAGAGCTTTATGGCAAAATCCTTTATTCTTATAGTTTCTCCCATGCTGTAAAAAATGGACTTTTAACGCCTTACAAGATTATCGTTTTAGGTGTTGATGAAGGAGAAGTGAGTAAATCTATCCAGCATCTGATGACAGATAAGAATTATGAACTTATTCTTGATGATAGAACAAAGATCATGGGTTGTTATCAAGCTCTTACCAAAATGGATCTGAAAATTGATCTTGGAGATGATACAAGACCCATGCACCGAGCTTTGGCTTTTTGTAAAGATATTGATACTTCTGAACGCATATGTAGAACATTCAACGATGAAGAAGTTAAGAAAGATTTACGTGATCTTCATGAAAACCATAAAAATATTCCCCCTCTTAACTGTCAAGTAGATCATATTAATGGAAAATCTGGTGCCAAAAACCGTACGATAAAACTTGATTGGTTGAAAGAAGATGCGGGTGAGAATGTCTGCCGTATATTAACCAATGTACGCTGCCTTTCAGAAGGTGTTGATGTTCCTTCCCTTGATGCGGTTATGTTTTTACACCCGCGTAAAAGCCAAGTGGATGTGATACAAGCAGTGGGACGTGTGATGCGTCGTGCAAAAGGCAAAAAGATGGGCTATATCATTTTGCCGGTTGGTGTTCCTGCTGGTGTTTCACCAGAAGAGGCATTAAAAAACAATAAGAGATACAGTGTTGTCTGGCAAGTTCTCAATGCTTTGCTTGCCCATGATGAGAATTTTAGTAAAACCCTTAACCAGATGGTCTTAGGGCAAGACGTAAGCTCTATCATCGACATTGTTACAGTTTCTAAAAAGACCGAATTAGAGAATGTCACCACGGTTATTGACGAAATCACGCTCCACGAAAAATCAGAAAAATCCGGACTTCGTATTGGGACACAAGCTCATGAACCGCACCAAACATATGAAGGACAAGGAAGATTGCCCTTTTTTGTTGAGTTTCCCAATGCTCTCAAAACACTGATTGTTAAAAAATCTACTATGAGTGATTATTGGGGCATTTGGGCTGGCAATGTTGCTGAGATTGCACAAAACCATATCACACGCCTTCAAACTATACTTTCTGATCAGACAAGCGAAGCTTATCATGCCTTTGATGCGTTTTATAAGGAATTAAAAAACAACTTAAACAGTGAGATAAAGCAAGAAGAAGCGATTGAGATGTTAGCGCAACATCTTGTGACGCGTCCTGTGTTTGAAGCCTTGTTTGAGGGCAATGAATTTGTACAAAACAATGCCATTTCGCAAGCAATGGAAAAAATCTTAACAGAACTCGACAAAACCAATATCGAGGAAGAATCCAAGGAATTACAAGAGTTTTATGACAGCGTAAAGTTCCGTGCCTCTGGCATTACAGAACCACAGGCAAGACAAAATCTTATTATCAAGCTTTACGAAGATTTTTTTACCAAAGCTTTTAAGAAAACCACGGATAGGCTTGGCATTGTTTATACCCCCGTTGAGGTTGTCGATTTTATCATTCATTCTGTTGATGATGTGTTGCGTAATGAGTTTGGAAAAAGCTTGGGGTCACGTGGTGTTTCTATTCTTGACCCTTTCACTGGAACGGGTACCTTTATCACAAGGCTTTTACAATCAAAGCTCATAAAACCAGAGGATATGGAATATAAATTCCGTCATGATATCCATGCCAATGAGATTGTTTTACTGGCTTATTACATAGCAGCGATCAATATTGAATCGACTTACCATAGTTTGAAGAAAGGAGATTACATCCCTTTCAAGCATATTGGTTTAACTGATACGTTTCGGATGCTGGAAAAACAAGATTTGATGAAAGGTTTATTAGAGGAAAACAGTGAATATTTAGAGCATCAAAAAAATTTGAATATTGAAGTGATCTTTGGCAATCCTCCTTATTCCGTGGGACAGAAAAGTGCTAATGACAATGCTAAGAACAGTCCTTATCCGCTATTAGATAAACGCATCAGTGACACGTATGCTGCTCAATCGAATGCAAATCTTATGCGAAATCTGTATGACAGTTATATCCGTGCTATCCGCTGGGCAAGTGACCGTATTAGTAATGCTGGGGTAATCGGCTTTGTTTCTGGTTCTGGTTACATAGAAAAGCCAACAATGGATAGCTTACGAAAATCTTTAGCCAAAGAGTTTACGAGTATTTATGTTCTCAATCTGAGGGGTGATATTCGTAAAAATATGTTAAGCAATGGGAAGGCTCAAGAAGGACAGAATATTTTTGGTAGTGGTAGTATGACTGGTATTGCCGTGACATTATTTATCAAAAATCCCAATGTTTCTGGAGATTGTAAAATTTATTATCATGACATTGGTGATAATCTTACGACAAAAGATAAACTTTTTGCACTTAATTATTTGGGTAGCATTAATGGTGTCACAAATAAATCAAGTTGGAAAATAATTATACCAGATAAACATGGTGATTGGATAAATCAACGTGATGAGAGTTTTGAGACATTTATAGTCTTAGGGTATAAAAAAGAACACGATAAAAAGCTGTTTGAAATTTTTTCTTGTGGTGTCGTAACCAGTCGTGATGCTTGGGCATACAACTCAAGCCGTAAAGATTTAGCAAAAAATATGAGTGATATGATTGCTTTCTATAACAGCGAAGTAAAACGTTTTAATGATACGCATCCACATGCTGACCGTAAAACACGTAACAATATTGTAAATGATTTTGTTAATACAAATGCTGAAAAGATCAGTTGGAGTCGTGCACTTAAACAAGAGTTGGTAAAAGGAAAGGTTTTTGAATTTGAAGAAACTCGCCTTATTCAAAGTCTTTACCGTCCATTTACACAACAATGGCTCTATTATAATCGTACTTTCAATGAAATGGTTTTACAAATGCCGCGTATATTCCCTATGAGAAAAGCGGTTGATAATAGAGTAATACAAGTTACAGGCATAGGAGCAAGAAGTGGTTTTTCTGTTTTGATGAGTAAGGATTTACCTAACCTTCACGCAATAGATACAGGTCAATGCTTTCCACTCTATATTTACGAAGATAGCATGGTCTCAAAAGATAAAAATGAAAAACAATCCCATTTATTTACAAACTCTATAGAGGAAAACAAAACAGCTGGTTTACAGAGGCGTGATGCCATTACAGATGAGGGACTAGCGCATTTTAAAGCGGCTTATCCTAATGAAAAAATCTCTAAGGATGATCTATTCTATTATGTTTATGGGATTTTACATTCAGAAGATTACCGTGCCCGTTATGCTGATAACCTCTCTAAAGAGTTGCCTCGCATCCCTTGTGTAAAAAGCGCTGAAGATTTTTGGAAGTTTGTTACAGCAGGGCGTAAACTGGGTCATTTGCATGTAAACTATGAAGATGTAGAGCCTTATCCAGTCACATTTAAAAAAGGCAATCCAAAACAGACTAATATCTCTAATCCAGAAAAGTTTTATTATGTGACTGAAATGAAATTTGCAAAAGCAGGTAAAGAGAAAGATAAATCAACTGTTATTTATAATAGCAATATCATCATGACAGATATTCCTCTTGAAGCTTATGAGTATATCGTTAATGGTAAACCCGCTCTTGAATGGGTTATGGAACGTCAATGTGTAAAGACTGATAAAAAGAGTGGTATTGTGAATGATGCCAATCGCTATGCTGTTGAAACCGTTGGCAACCCTGCTTATCCATTAGAGTTATTCCAAAGGGTTATTACTGTAAGTTTAGAGACAATGAAAATCGTTAAAAGCTTACCAAAATTAGAAATTAGAGAAACTGAATAACTTAAAAGCGTGCTCACATAATGGGTATGATAAACTCACAACGGGTATAAGGTT
>NZ_JBHILY010000024.1:0-7064 GCF_042193555.1 Bartonella sp. PS17NMGDW
ATTTTCTCAGTTGACCAACCTAAGCTTTTCAAAAGTGCATGAGCACTTTCCATGGTGAGACGATCATCAGTGTCATCCACTTCATCCACTTTCTCTGCCACTTCAACAGAAGTTGTTTTAGAAGCAACAGATGCTGTTTGCGCATCCAAACTCAAAATCGGAGCGTTTTTGGGAAAACCAGTCCGATAACGCCGTGCAAGAGTAAGAGCGTTGTCAATCGTATATTTCGTGATACCTTCCACAAAGCCTAGATGGTTCTTTGCCCTGAAACTTTCCTTATAAAATTTGAGCTTTTCAATATCACCAATCAGAATGAGTGCTATAAAGTGACGTGCCACAAGGTGAGCTTCACTGTTTGTTGGCAAAGCGGCATAATCATAGATGATTTGATTGACATTTTGCCGATCAGCCCACTCAAGTATATCTGTACAAATCTCCTTTAGCTTGCCTTCATCCAATTCAGTACTAGAAACTGTATAAAATTCTTCTGCCTCTTTGAGAGCTATATATTGGGGCAATCTAGGAAACATCTCTCTATGAGCAGTAGAAAAGCCAAGTGTTGAAAGCGAAGCCTTAAATACAACAATCGGCTCTTCTTCATCACTTTGAAGGTTATACATTATATTGATGATACGGTCTTTACTTACAAAATAAGCATTGCGATCATAGTTCTTATCACGATAAACTGTCCAGTCTATCCTTTTTAAGTCTTCAGAAACTGTATTAAGAAAAGACAAATCTTGCAAACTAAGACGATCATCTATGGCTTTTCGCTCATTAAAGATTTTCAGATGCTCTTCAGCAAATTGAACGGCGTGATTAACATACTTCTCCACTTCACGGTCTTCTAAATGTCCAGAAATCGTACCGGCTTCTAAAAAATTTTGATAAGATTTCAGGATATCAATTTGACCTGTCAATGCTAAACAAGCCAAATGCCAGACTATACGTATATTGTAGCTATACTTTTGAACACGTGTTTTGCTTTCTATTGATGCTTGTAAATCTTGGGCACGTGCCCATTGTATTATTCGCTCAGAGATTTTGATAAGCTCTTGTTCATCTAATGTCTCTACACAAATATCAATGCCTTTATCAAAACCACTAAAAATCCCCCCCCCAATCGTGTTAAAAGAATTATAAATATTTGTAGGTGATATGCACCGATACTCCCCACTATAGTGAATATATTTACAAGCTACAGAAATCATTTCATTAGATATTTCAGCTTCAATACGGACATTGTAATTGTCATGGAGACGTATAAAACCAAAATCAAATTGAATGAAGCGGTCGGGCAAAATCAACCACATTTTTCCAGGCTCCGTAGAAAACCACCCTTGTGTTTTGAGAACGCGCATTGCTGCTGTGAGGCTTATCGAGCGCTGTTTGGTTTTTTTGCGCGTTAGAATATCATCCAACTCCCTATTTTTATAGGCTTGCGCAAAAAAAAGCAGGCGATCATCCGATGTCATTGTTTTATAATCAGCAAATTCTGGCACAGATAGTTTTGGAGTAGATCTATCACTCCTTAAAGCCTCCATATCACCAAGTAATGCTTGTGCAACGGCAGAATGATCAGCAGCTTCCTCGCACAACTTTTTTTCAATATCCTGTGCTTGCGCCCATGCAATCACTTTGTTTAAAGCGGTTGTGATATGGCTTTCGGAAAGATCCGGAGCTTTAACATTAAAATCCTCCTTCGCGTAAAACAGCACATCTTCATATTTACGCTGTGATTTTTCACTTCTAGAATATTCCCAGCCAAGACAATAAGCAGCGGTGGTGAGATCAGCCGAAAGCAAAAACTCTTTGCCACTCTCTCCATAATTTTTTACACCATAGCCAATACCGACAATGCGATCGGGAAGATGATAATGCGCAAAAGTATCCCCCACGTTATCACGATAAGGCTCCCAGCCCAGTCTTTTTAAAATCTCTGTGACATCTTTAGTTTGCATCATCATTCCCCCAGCATGATCTGTAATTCTTTTACATAAAAATTACTTGTATAATACTTAGGCTCTCTAGAAAGACTATATATTTCCTCTATCAATTTCACCTCTTCCATAGTTTTTTCCAAAAGCTCTTGTAAAAAGGGATAGGTTGCGGAGTGGGAGTGTTCTCAATCTTTTCAATTGGTTGATCACCATCAGGTATCTCAACTCCCACGCTTTCTTTAATTCTTTTGCAAAGGAATTCATAAAAATTACTTGCGTAATATTCGCAATCTTCAGATGGAAGCATGACATAAAGTGGGCATTCACCATCCCGAAACTGCGTATAATCAAAGTAAAAAGTCTCACCAAAATCTGTTCTACTTACGATAAGCTGTTCTGGTGTCGCAAAACCCCTTTTTCTATTATTTAAGTTGCGGAAAACAATATCACCAGCAGCAATACCTATTCCACAATCCCTATAAACGCTACAGATTTCATAACCTCCAATTTCTCCTCCTTTATAATTTTTTAAAAAACTCTTATAAGAAGATGTGAATTGTAAACCGAGAGCTTTCTCCGCCTTTTCAATCAGTAGATCATCAACTGCATTTTCTGCAGTACCCAAATTGATAATCTCATCATCATATTTATTCACTTTATCAATTAATACTGCAACATCAGCTAAGGTATAGGTTTTCATGGATGATCCTCAAAACGTGCGTTATAAACGCTCCATATTTCCACTATCAATTTCACCTCTTCCATAGTTTTTTCCAAAAGCTCTTGTAGAAAGGGATAGGTTGCGGAGTGGGAGTGTGCTCAATCTTTTCAATCGGTTGGTCACCATCAGGTATCTCAACTCCCGCGTGTACTTTAATTCTTTTGCAAAGGAATTCATAAAAATTACTTGCGTAATATTCGGACTCCTCATCCGCAAACATGACATAGAGTGGGCATTCACCATCCCGAAACTGCGTATAATCAAAGTAAAAGGTTTCATCAAGATCATAACTCACAACGAGCTGTTCTGGTGTCGCAAAACCATGTTTTCTATCGAGTAAGTTTTGGTAAACAATATCACCAGCAGGAATACCTTCCCCACAATCTCCATAAAGGCTATAAATTTCTTCACCACCAATTTCTCCTCCTCCATATTTTTTTAAAAAAACTTTGTAAGAGGATGTGAATTGTACGCCGAGAGTTTTCTCCGCCTTTTCAATCTGTAGATCATCCGTTTCATTCTCTTCATCATCTTCACTACCAAAATTAATAATCTCATCATCATATTTATTCACTTTATCAATTAATACTGCAACATCATCTAAGGTATAGGTTTTCATAAATCTTCCCCTGCGTGCTCTTTAATTCTTTTACAGAGAAATTCATAAAAATTACTTGCATAATAATGTGACGCTCCAGATGGAATCTCGACGTAAAGTGGGCATTCTCCATCCCGAAACTGCGTATAATCAAAATAAAAGGTTTCACCAAAAGCAGCATCACAAACGATAAGCTGTTTTGGTGTTGCGAAACCACGTTTTCTATCATTTAAGTTTTGAAAAACAATATCATCAAAAGGAACACCTATAGGATGCTCATAAAGACTATAGATTTCATAACCACCAATGTCCCCGCCTTTATAATGTTTTAAAAAAACTTTATAGGAAGATGTGAATTGTAAACCGAGAGCTTTCTCTGCTTTTTCAATCACGAGATCATCAACCGCATTTTCTGCAATCCCAAAACTAACAATATCACCATCATATTTATCAATTAATACTGCAACATCAGCTAAGGTATAGGTTTTCATAGATGATCCTCAAAACGTGCGTTATAAACGCTCCATATTTCCTCTATCAATTTCACCTCTTCCATAGTTTTTTCCAAAAACTCTTGTAAAAAGGGATAGGTTGCGGAGTGGGAGTGTTCTCAATCTTTTCAATTGGTTGATCACCATCAGGTATCTCTTCTCCCGCGTGTACTTTAATTCTTTTACAAAGGAACTCATAAAAATTACTCGCGTAATATTCGCAATTATCCAATGGAAACCTGACATAGAGTGGGCATTCACCATCCCGAAACTGCGTATAATCAAAATAAAAGGTTTCATCAAAATCAGCGTAACACACGACAAGCTGTTCTGGTGTCGTAAAACCATCTCTTCTATCATTTAAGTTTTGGAAAACAACGTCATTAACAGAAACACCTATAGGATGCTCATAAAGACTATAGATTTCTTCACCACTAATGTCCCCACCTTTATAATGTTTAAAAAAACTCTTGTAAGACGACGTGAATTGTAAACCGAGAGCTTTCTCCGCCTTTTCAATCACAAGATCATCAACTGCATTATCTTTAATACGAAAATGGATAATATCATCATCATATTTATTCACTTTATCAATTAATACTGCAACATCATCTAAGGTATAGGTTTTCATAGATGATCCTCAAAACTTGCGTTATAAACGCTCCATATTTCCTCGCTATCAATTTCACCTCTTCCATAGTTTTTTCCAAAAACTCTTGTAAAAAGAGATAGGTTGCGGAGTGGGAGTGTTCTCAATCTTTTCAATCGGTTGATCACCATCAGGTATCTCTTCTCCCACGCTTTCTTTAATTCTTTTGCAAAGGAATTCATAAAAATTACTTGCGTAATATTCGCAATCTTCAGATGGAAGCATGACATAAAGTGGGCATTCACCATCCCGAAATTGAGAGTAATCAAAATAAAATGTTTCACCAAAATCAGTTCTATTCACGGCAAGCTGATTTGGTTTTGCGAAACCATTTTTTATATCCGTCAAATGATAGAAAACAATATCACCAGCAGGACACTTATCAAAACTTGCGTTATAAATGCTAAATATTTCATCACCTCCAATTTCTCCTCCCTTATAATTTTTTAAAAAATCCTTATAAGAAGTTGTAAACTGTAAACCGAGAGTTTTTTCTGCCTCTTTAATCCGTACATCACTAACTGCATCCTCTGCAGTACCAAAATTGATAATCTCATCATCATATTTATTCACTTTATCAATTAATACTGCAACATCATCTAAAGTATAGGTTTTCATGGATGAACCTCAAAACGTGCGTTATAAACGCTCCATATTTCCTCTATCAATTTGACCTCTTCCATAGTTTTTTCCAAAAACTCTTGTAAAAAGGTATAGGTTGCGGAGTGGGAGTGTTCTCAATCTTTTCAATCGGTTGGTCACCTTCAGGTATCTCTTCTCCCGCGCTTTCTTTAATTCTTTTGCAAAGGAATTCATAAAAATTACTTGCGTAATATTCGCAATCTTCAGATGGAAGCATGACATAAAGTGGGCATTCTCCATCCCTAAACTGTGTATAATCAAAATAAAAGGTTTCACCAAAAGCAGCATCACAAACGATAAGCTGTTTTGGTGTTGCGAAACCACGTTTTCTATCATTTAAGTTTTGAAAAACAATATCATCAAAAGGAACACCTATAGGATGCTCATAAAGACTATAGATTTCATAACCACCAATGTCCCCGCCTTTATAATGTTTTAAAAAAACTTTATAGGAAGATGTGAATTGTAAACCGAGAGCTTTCTCCGCATTTTCAATCACGAGATCACCAACTGCGTCATCTTCAGAACAAAAATTGACAATATCACCTTCATATTTATCAACTAATTGTATAACATCATCTAAGGTATAGGTTTTCATCAATTATTCTCCATCAATTATTCTATAAATCTCTGTTTTTTCTCTTTTCATCAACCGTAGATCACTACTGCCGGTGCTCCTGTCCCCATCTGTCAAAATTTAGACCTATAATGCCCCATTTCATATTGATTATTCCTCCTAAACTACTGTTTTTTTGTTCTCCATGCCCATTGCCGTATTCTTTCCAATATTCCTCTCTCTGCTTCTCAAACTTTTTTCTCTCTATAAGCGATTGATGTGTTTTTGGATTAGCATGAATAACAGAAGTATATTTTTTATGAAATTCATGGCTAATTTCCGCTAGGGGTCCATCGGGGGTTTGCTTTAGGTGATGCAACTCAACAGGCTTGCCATCAAACCCCATAGGTGCTCTTCCTGTTTTTGTCCTTTCAATATTGGTACCCCACACCTTTTTCTTCTTTACTGTCCAATTAACAATTTGGTTAGGATCAAACAAATCGTCTCTCCGATAAACTGTGTAGGTCTGTCCAAATTTGCTATCGGTAAATTTAGTGGGTTTCTTTTTTAACCAAAGCTTTTTTTCTTTAGCGGCGAGTTTGGTCAGTTCTTTCCTAGCAGCTAGTTTGTCAGGATCTCCTTGAGCTGCAAGTTCTGCAAGATTTTTCTTGGAAGCGAATTGGGCAAAATCTTTCCTAGCAATGAATTTAATCCAAGCCTTTTCGCCAAGCTTTATGGCTCCCTTGGCTGCTCCAGCAACTCCTGTCATTAGGGATGCTGTTTCAGTCAATAATTTTCCAAATTCAAGTCCAGCTTTAAAGGATCCACCAGCACCGGCTCGCTCATATTCCTCCTCCATTTTATTAATGCGATCTACATAGGACTGTCCAAGGGTCCGACCAATTGTCGCCAAAATCTCATCACTGCTGAAAAAATCTTTGAGCGCTTTCAAAGTCTCTTCGGGATGTTTGGCTAGTTGCCAAAAACCATCAAGCGTATCGTATATTTCAGCCGGTACACCAGCTACTATACCAGCCCCAAAGCTTATACCTTGCCCTGTACTAATCGCAGACCACTTCGCAGACACTTCTGCTTCACATAAAAGGTCAGGACACTCCTTTAATTCTTTATTCATCTGGGCTATTTGAGCACTGCTGAGGTAGTTATTTGCAGCGGCATTTCCAGCGGCATCGGCGCCGGCATCAACATTGCCACCGGCAAGGGCAGCGGCAACGCCCCCAGCAGCCCGTGCAACATCAATGGTGTGGTCTCTAAAGTCAGCAAACTGCGCATCAATCTTTGCGTTTATACGCGCTTCCTCTTCCGGAGTTGGGGTGCGACCGTTTAGGTTACCCATTTCCTCTTTCACAATGCCTTGCACCCACAATTGAAACTGGAGCATAGCAGTGGCTTCACCCACAGCCCCGCCGATAGCACCGGCAGAGCAAGCGCCACTCGCAACAGCGC
>NZ_JBHILY010000025.1:0-2500 GCF_042193555.1 Bartonella sp. PS17NMGDW
CACCCTTACGTTTTTTTTCTGTCTGTTCCGATACACAAGTTAGCAAACCTGATAAAAACCAAGATTCTACTGCAATGGATACATAACTTCTACTACCAGCTACGGATGAACAAGAGCTTTTTTTCAAGTTACTTTGAGAGGCATCAGAGAATTTTTGAGAGGAATCTAGGTTAAGCGCTATTTTTTGCGCTCTATTGTGAACAAACAGCAGCAAGTGGCATGTCTATATGGGGCATTGCATTTTTTAGAGAGGGAATATTTTCAAGCCACCCCATCCCCTTGTCATATTTTTATAGTTTTTAGGCAGTTTGTACGTTTTATTCTTCTTCCATAGTGCTCTCGCAATTTCTAAAAAGCCCTAAGCCTATACAGCTAAAGGGGGAAGTTTGAGTGAAGGGTTATTCTATAACATTTTCGCTTACGTACATTTTTATATTTTCACGTTCTACTATGGTTGCAGAGTGATGTTTAGATGTGATTTGATTTTTATGGAAGTTATTAGTTTTGGAACTTTGGTTGCGGGGGCAGGATTTGAACCTGCGGCCTTCAGGTTATGAGCCTGACGAGCTACCGGGCTGCTCCACCCCGCGTCACATATTTTAGAACAAGATTTTTTTATTGTCTACTCTGAGTATTGAGCATTGATCTGATTACATTTTTATTTTTGAATTGTTATCTATCATGCCTTTAGCAGACCTGGCGGCGACTTACTCTCCCGTGCCTTAAGGCAAAGTACCATCAGCGCTGGAGCGTTTCACGGCCGAGTTCGGGATGGGATCGGGTGCGTTCACTCCGCCATAACCACCAAGTCAGCAAAAAGCATGAATGATGAGAAGCTGGAAATATTTCTGTTATTTTAAGAATGGATATAGGAAATGAGAACGATCAAGTCGATCGAACGATTAGTATCAGTAAGCTTCATGTGTTACCACACTTCCACACCTGACCTATCAACGTGGTGGTCTACCACGGTTCTCAGGGAATACTCGTTTTCAGGTGGGTTTCCCGCTTAGATGCCTTCAGCGGTTATCCCTTCCGTATATAGCTACCCTGCTATGCGGCTGGCGCCACAACAGGTCCACCAGAGATACGTCCATCCCGGTCCTCTCGTACTAGGGACAGATCCTGTCAATATTCCAACACCCACGGCAGATAGGGACCGAACTGTCTCACGACGTTCTGAACCCAACTCACGTACCGCTTTAAATGGCGAACAGCCATACCCTTGGGACCTGCTCCAGCCCCAGGATGCGATGAGTCGACATCGAGGTGCCAAACAACCCCGTCGATATGGACTCTTGGGGGTCATCAGCCTGTTATCCCCGGCGTACCTTTTATCCGTTGAGCGATGGCCCTTCCACACGGGACCACCGGATCACTATGACCGTCTTTCGACTCTGCTCGACTTGTCAGTCTCACAGTCAGGCAGGCTTATGCCATTGCACTCAACAAACGATTTCCGACCGTTTTGAGCCTACCATCGCGCGCCTCCGTTACTCTTTAGGAGGCGACCGCCCCAGTCAAACTACCCACCATACACGGTCCCGAATCCGGATAACGGACTGCGGTTAGACATCCATATCGGTAAGGGTGGTATTTCAAGGATGACTCCACAAAGGCTAGCGCCCCTGCTTCAAAGTCTACCACCTATCCTACACATACAGACACAAATGCCAGTGTAAAGCTATAGTAAAGGTGCACGGGGTCTTTCCGTCTAACCGCAGGAACCCCGCATCTTCACGGGGAATTCAATTTCACTGAGTCTACGTTGGAGACAGCGGGGAAGTCGTTACGCCATTCGTGCAGGTCGGAACTTACCCGACAAGGAATTTCGCTACCTTAGGACCGTTATAGTTACGGCCGCCGTTTACTGGGGCTTCAATTCAATGCTTGCACATCTCCTCTTAACCTTCCAGCACCGGGCAGGCGTCAGACCCTATACGTCGTCTTGCGACTTCGCAGAGCCCTGTGTTTTTGGTAAACAGTCGCTACCCCCTGGTCTGTGCCACCCTCTAACGGTTGCCCGCTAAAGGGTCACGCTTCTTCCGAAGTTACGCGTGCAATTTGCCGAGTTCCTTCAACGTAGTTCTCTCAAGCGCCTTAGTATTCTCTACCAGTCCACCTGTGTCGGTTTGGGGTACGGTCTATATGTGGGAGCTATTTCCTGGAACTGCTTCACTGCAAGATCAATCCAATAAGATCTTACAATATACGCAATCCGTCACTACCCACAGGTCCACGAATATTAACGTGGTTCCCATCGACTACGCCTTTCGGCCTCGCCTTAGGGGCCGACTCACCCTGCTCAGATTAACTTTAAGCAGGAACCCTTGGACTTTCGGCGAGGGAGTCTCTCACTCCCTTTATCGTTACTCATGTCAGCATTCTCACTTCCGATACCTCCAGGAGCCCTCACGAGTCTCCCTTCACAGGCTTACGGAACGCTCCGCTACCACTTACTCCCTAAGGAGTAAATCCACATCTTCGGTGTATGGCTTTA
>NZ_JBHILY010000026.1:0-6992 GCF_042193555.1 Bartonella sp. PS17NMGDW
ATTCTCAAAAGAGAACTTTGGCGTAAAAATACACAAAACAATACAGATTGCCCCCGCTTTGCACTATTCATGAAGCACTCTTTAAAAGAACTTCATGAACCTCTAACAAGTCCACTCAAAACAGCCACTGCCCTATGACGCTTTTAACAAAAGCACATGCCTCTGTAACCAAAAAAGTGACACTAGAAAAACTGCTTTATTTTAACTGCTGAAGATCTCTCCCCCACATTTATATGAAAAGACCTTTAACCAAAACTGTTTAGCCCGTCAATGGTTAATACATCAATATCCCCAGTTTAATGCTACAATGTATTTATCAATAATTAGAGATAAATTCACTCTCCAGCTCCTCTAAGCCACTCAACACGCATATAAACGAGACATCATGCTATCAAGCACATCCTATCGTCAAAAACCATCATAGCAAACAATAAGAAATCTCTTTGAGAGCCTTTCAAGACAATTACGCAAAACTCTTTTTCCTGCCTTTGCTCGCCAAATTTGGCGAGCAAACAAAGTCTTGATTTTCTAATAAGTTATATTTAATGGCATTTTCATCAAAGAACTTTTCTCCAAAGACAATGATCTGAGTGATCTGAACAGAAGAGTTTTGTCTAGAGTTGTCAGTCTTGTCAGTGTTGTCAGTTCTTTTTAGAGCCTATATCATTTTTTTCAAATGAGAGAAAATTAAAATCATTATATTTCAATATGTTAGTATTTTAACGATACAACCTATATCGACAATACAACCTTAAATACAATCCATAATATATATTTGTCAGTTTGTGTCAGTAAATTGAACTGACAAAATAGACTATTTGAGTGACTCATAAAACCTATCAAAATAATCATTATGATATTTTAAAAGCACATGCTTCATTTGTCTTGATTAACCCGTGAAACGAATAGCAAATTTCACTAGTTTGCTGATCTGATCTCTCTCATAGGCTGTGGATAAACAGCATTAAAAAAAACTTTTTGAAAAAATTTATCCGCTTTTTAGCATTTTCCGAATTTTTCACACTATTCATTCAAAATGGATTTAATAAGCTTCATTTTGATTCTTTTGAAGAGAATTAATCAATAGAATATATTGTCATGGAGTTTATTCTTTATGCTTCGCCCTCATCATTCTGATCATGAACATGTCTCTTTACGCTCTCTCTTAGAATATTATCGTCAACAAGCAAAATCACCTCGTGAATTGGGAACATTGTTTGAAAATCTTGTCATGGCTTATCTTATGCATGACCCTCTCCATTTTGGACGATATGAAACGGTTGAGAGCTATTATGAATGGGCAACAGAGCGTGAAGGTTGGAATAAAAATGATATCGGTATTGATCTGGTGGCAAAGCTTCGCAATCAAGAGGGATATGTGGCTATTCAATGTAAGTTTTATAAAGCTGACCATCAGATCAGTAAAAAAGATATTGATAGCTTTATCGCTGCCTCTGGAAAAGACATCTTTAAATATCGCCTTCTCGTTGATACCACGGAAGTGGAATTAAGTGACAATGTGAATGCCATGATTAAAGGACAAGCGATACCCGTTTATCGTATTGACCTTCGTCATATGGAAAACAGTCGGATAGATTGGCAAATATTTGCAACAAAACAAGAAGTTCTTCTGAAATCAACAAAAGAGCCTCGTCCCCATCAAGAAGAAGCCATCAAGAAAGTCTGTGAAGGGTTAAAAGAAGCAGATCGTGGCAAGCTGATTATGGCATGTGGAACGGGGAAGACTTTCACAAGCCTTAAGATAGCAGAAACCATAGCAGGAAAAGGCAAGCGTGTGTTGTTTCTGGTGCCTTCTCTTGCTTTAGTCTCGCAAACGATCCGTGAATGGACAGCCGATGCACAAGTGCCCTTGCGTTCTTTTGCCGTGTGTTCGGATACAAAAGTAGGCAAGCGTCGTAAAAACCAAGATGATATTGTTGGCATGGAAACATCAGATCTTGTTCTCCCTGCTACAACAGATGCGAAAGCCCTTGCCAAAGAAGCTTGTGAAAACCTAGCAGATGCAATGACGGTCATCTTTTCAACCTATCATTCTATCCAAGTGATTTCGGATGCACAAAATACCCATGGGTTACCTGAATTTGATCTGATCATTTGTGATGAAGCCCATAGAACAACTGGTGTTGTGTTGGGAACAGAAAAGCATGAATCTGAATTTATCAAGGTTCATGACAATAGCATTATTCGAGGCAAAAAACGCCTCTACATGACAGCAACCCCAAAGATCTTTAGTGACAAGCTGAAAAGGAATGCTTTCTTATCCAATAACGTTTTGGTGTCCATGGATAATGAAAAACTCTATGGCAAACAACTTTACACTTACAACTTTTCACGTGCTTTAGAGGATAAGCTGTTATCACCTTGTAAAGTTATCATATTAGTTGTCAACGAAGAAGAAGTAAGTCAATCCATTCAACATCTGATTACCGATAAGAATTATGAACTTATTCTCGATGATAGGACCAAGATTAATGGCTGTTATAGAGCCCTTACCAAAATGGATCTGAAACTTGATCTTGAAGATGACCCCAAGCCCATGCGTAGAGCTTTAGCTTTTTGCAAAGATATTGATACTTCTAAACGCATATGCAAAAGATTCAAAAAAGAAAAAGTGCAAGAATCTTTACGCGCTCTTCATAAAAACTATAAAGATACTCCTCCTCTTAACTGTACCCTTGCCCATATTGATGGAACCTTTAGTGCTAAAGAGCGTACAAAACAACTTGAATGGTTAAAGGAAGATGCGGGGGAAAATACTTGTCGTGTACTTACCAATGTACGCTGTCTTTCTGAAGGTGTTGATGTACCCGCTCTTGATGCTGTTCTATTTTTACACCCGCGCAAAAGTCAAATTGAGATTATTCAAGCAATAGGACGTGTAATGCGTCGAGCAGAGGGTAAAAAAAGAGGCTATATCATTCTACCCGTTGGGATACCCGCTGATATTCCGCCGGAAATAGCCTTAGAAAACAACCAAAAGTATAATGTCATCTGGCAAGTTCTCAATGCTTTACGTGCTCATGATGATAACTTTAATAAAATAATTCACCATATGCACAAAAAACAAGACGTAAGCGATGCTCTTGAAATTGTTGCTGCTTCTCAAGAACTTGCGTTAGAAGATACGACCACGGTTATTGATGATTTACCTATACGCTCAAAATTAGAGTATTCAGGACTTAATATTGGGTTAGCAACTTATGAATCCTCTCACACATGTGAAGAACAAGGAGAACTCCCCCTTTTTTCTAAATGTAAAGATGTCATTAAAGCTGCTATTGTTAATAGATTTTACGACCCTAGCTATTGGAAAAAATGGGCAATAAATGTTGGTGATCTTGCTCAAACTCATATCACACGCTTAACTGAGGTTTTGACGAAATCAGAAACTGAAACACGGCGTGTGTTTAATGATTTTATGACCGAATTACGTAGTAATTTAAATACAACTATCTCCGAACAAAATGCGATTGAAATGCTTGCGCAACATCTTGTGACGCGTCCAGTCTTTAATGCTTTATTTGAGGGGCATCAGTTTGTTCAAGAGAATCCCGTATCTTGTGCTTTACAACGTGTACTCAATGTCCTTGATAAAGTTACCCCTAAAGAAGAATCTCAAGATCTCAAAAATATTTCTAAGAGTGTACAATTTTACACGCGTGGAATTACCACTCTTGAAGCACAACAAAGTTTAATTGTAGAGCTTTATAATGAATTTTTCCGTTATGCTTTTCCGCGTACAGTAGAAAAATTAGGCATTGTTTATACTCCCATTGAGGTTGTTGATTTTATCATTCATTCTGTTGATGATGTGTTGCGTCATGAATTTGGAAAAAGTCTAGGATCACGTGGTGTTTCTATTCTTGACCCTTTTACGGGTACTGGGACCTTTATCACACGGCTATTACAATCCAATCTCATCAAACCAGAGGATATGGAATATAAATACCGTTATGATATCCACGCAAATGAGATTGTCTTGCTAGCCTATTACATAGCAGCCATTAATATCGAAGCAACCTATCATGGTCTTATGAAAGGAAATTATATCCCTTTCAAGCATATTGGTTTGACTGATACGTTTCGAATGATTGAAAAACAAGATCTTATGGAAGGTATACTCAAAGAAAACAGTGAATATTTGGAACATCAGAAAAATTTGACTATCGAAGTTATCTTCGGCAACCCGCCTTATTCAACTGGTCAAAAAAGTGCTAATGATAATGCGAAGAATACCCCTTATCCCATATTAGATAATCGTATCAGTGAAACTTATGCTGCTCAATCTGAATCAATCAATATGCAAGCACTTTATGATAGCTATATACGAGCAATTCGATGGGCTAGTGACCGTATAAAAGATTGTGGTATTATTGGTTTTGTGACAAACGCAGGGTTTATTAATGCATGTTCTTTAAATGGTTTAAGAAAATGCCTCGTTAAGGAATTTAGCAGCCTTTATATTTTCCATTTACGGGGTAATCAACGAACCTCTGGAGAACTTTCGCGAAAAGAAGGTGGTAAGATTTTTGGTTCTGGATCACGGGCTCCCATAGCTATCTCTATTCTCATAAAAAATCCAGAATCTCAACAGCGTGGGAAAATATATTTCCGTGATATTGGAGATTATCTCACAAGAGAAAAAAAGCTTAAGACAATTAAAAAATTTGGTAGCATTGATGGTATTACACAGAGCAAACAAGGTTGGCAAATAATTATACCGGATAAGCATAATGATTGGCTTGGTCAACGTGATGACAGTTTCAAGACATTCCTAGCTTTAGGTGATAAGAAACCTCATAGTAAAAAACTGTTTGAGATTTATTCTTGTGGTCTAAAAACCAATCGTGATGCTTGGGCATACAATGCAAGCAATGAAACTCTCGCGAAGAATATGAGTAATATGATTACTTTCTACAATAGTGAAGTGGAGCGTTTTAATGGTGTTTATACACATGATAACGGTAAAACACGTACTAAAACTGTAGATAATTTTGTTAATGCCGATGAAAGCAAAATTAGTTGGAGTATTAATCTTAAGAAACATTTAACTAAAGGAAAGATTTTTGAATTTGAAGATACATGCCTTATTCAAAGCCTATATCGTCCTTTTACACAACAATGGCTCTATTACAATCGTGCCTTTAATGAAATGGTTGCCCAAATTCCATGTATATTTCCAATGGGGCAAGCGGTTGAAAATAGAGTGATACAAATTACAGGTACCGGAGCAATGAAAGATTTTTCTGTCATTATGACTAAGAATGTGCCTGAATTTCAAGTGATGGAGAATAGTCAATGCTTTCCAAGATATATCTATGAAGATGCTACGGTTTCAAAAAATAAAAGTGAGAAACAATCTCATTTATTTTTAATTTCTACAGAAGAAAACACAACAGCTGGTTTACAGAGGCGTGATGCTATTACTGATGAAGGGCTAGCACATTTTAAAGCCGCTTATCCTAATGAAAGCATAACAAAAGATGATCTGTTTTATTATGTTTATGGTTTACTTCATTCAGAAGATTACCGTACTCGCTATGCTGATAACCTCTCTAAAGAATTGCCTCGCATTCCTTGTGTAAAAAGCGCTGAAGATTTTTGGAAATTTGTTAACGCAGGGCGTGAACTCGGTCATTTGCATGTAAACTATGAAGATGTGGAACCTTATCCCGTGACCTTTAAAAAGGGTAATCCAAAACAGACTGATATATCTAATCCAGAAAAGTTTTATTATGTGACTGAAATGAAATTCGCTGGAAATAGTAAAATAAAGGATAAGTCTACTGTTTTTTACAACAGCAATATCACAATAACAAACATTCCTTTTGAAGCTTATGAGTATATCATTAATGGCAAGCCTGCTCTTGAATGGGTTATGGGGCGTCAATGTGTAAAGACAGATAAAAAGAGTGGCATTGTGAATGATGCCAATCACTATGCTGTTGAAACC
The DNA here is from genome assembly GCF_042193555.1 of Bartonella sp. PS17NMGDW. Classification (NCBI taxonomy): domain Bacteria; kingdom Pseudomonadati; phylum Pseudomonadota; class Alphaproteobacteria; order Hyphomicrobiales; family Bartonellaceae; genus Bartonella; species Bartonella sp. PS17NMGDW. The sequence continues at coordinate 5,975 of NZ_JBHILY010000026.1, forward strand.
GTTGGCAACCCTGCTTATCCATTAGAGTTGTTTCAAAGGGTTATTACCGTAAGTTTAGAGACAATGAAAATCGTTAAGAACCTACCAAAACTAGAAATTAGAGAAACTGAATAACTTAAAAGCGTGCTCACATAATGGGTATGATAAACTCACAACGGGTATAAGGTTTTATACCTATAGGTTCTATGCCCCTTTTATAAATTGCTTACATATAATCTTTAAAAGAATATTTTATATGCGTTATCATAAAAGATAAGGCTTTGCACTTTTTAACACTGTACTTTGGATTGCTTTAAGATTTTTAATAAATCCCATCTTAAAGTGAATACGCTTCTTTTACATTGCCTTTAAAAGATTATACCGTAATCTAAAATGATAGCTTTATTGTTATCAGAAGCTTTGTTTAAAGAGAGTTATGTATATTCATTTTCTTATATTACTTATAGGTTTTGAATGTTTCTCAAACCCCCAAAACACCTACAAAACCCTCTTAAATATATATTAAAGATTGTATTTATGTTTTGTGTTTAATATAGGTTGTTTATTTGAAAGATTAACTTATTGAAATATAATGACTTTTATTTTTTATTGAAAAATATGTAAAGGGGGGAGCGTAAAAAGCACCTCCAAAACCCCCTAAACCTCCAAAACTCATAACCATAATGGTCTTGATAGCATCTATTATGAGTTATAAACTATCTTTTGAAAGGCTTAAAGGATCATATGCTTTTCATAAAGCACATTTTAATCATTTACTAAAATCACAAGATTCGTCTGTTAAATAAACTGACATAACCGATAAAATAGACAAAAGCCCATTAAAAGAGATTTTGATAATCTATGAAATAATAGGTTATTTCCTTTAAATCTTGCACCAAAACCATGATCAGAGCCATACCACTGTTGAGTTTTTCAACTAGTGATCAAGACTTTGGAGCGCGTCTTATTTTCTAAATTTCTGAAATCTTTTTGATATTTTTTAGGTGCTATTTCTTGTCTTTTTTTCCGATAAAATTGA
>NZ_JBHILY010000027.1:0-6904 GCF_042193555.1 Bartonella sp. PS17NMGDW
GAATACAAGATAAAACTGGAGCGAATGCAAGTTGCGCTAGCAAAAGAAAAGATTGCTCTGGAAAAGTTACGCGAAACAACTGTCGATCGTGAAGAAGTGAGAAAAGAAGCATGGAACTTTGGAAGAGCGCATCGAGATACAATGCTCAATTTTGCCTATCGCTTTGGTACTGAAATTGCGGCGCAAGTAGGATGTGATGCTGCGAGCCTTATTGGAGCTATCGATCATCATATGCGCAAAGCTTTAATGGAAAATGTCGTCCCTGTTTCTTTTCACGATCCCAACATTTTAGAAGAGAATCCAGAACATGATAAGTAGTGATGCTTCGCCCTCATCCTCTGGTGCTGGGCTCTTTTTTTGCTATGCGAATGAAGGACGCCGTCCTGACCCGCCTTATACTGTTTCCCAGTGGGCTGATAAAAATCGTTATTTGAGCACAGTTACGAGTGCTGAGCCTGGATTATGGAGGACTATACGTACCCCCTATTTACGAGAGATCATGGATAATCTTTCTGTTTATGATCCGACTGAAACAACGGTTGTGATGAAGGGGGCTCAGATTGGAATGTCGGAAGCAGCATTGAACTTTTGTGGTTATGCCATTCATCATAGTCCAGGACCTGCCCTTTATGTGATGCCGACAGTTGAGACCGCTAAGAAACTGTCAAAGTCTCGTCTTGATCCGATGATTTCAGCTAGCCCTGCTTTAAGTGAACGCATTGCTCCTGCTCGTGCACGAGACAGTGGAAATACAATGTTTTCAAAGGAATTTTATGGGGGAACATTGATGATTACAGGAGCAAATAGTGCTGCTGGATTGCGTTCTTCTCCTATTCGCTATTTGGTTTTGGATGAAGTCGATGCTTACCCATTGAATGTCGATAATGAAGGCGATCCTGTAACAATTGCTGAAAAACGAACCTCTGCTTTTATTCAACGTAAAATTTTTAAATTGTCCACGCCGACACACCGTGACACAAGCCGTATCGCCAAGGATTTTGTGCTAGGAGACCAGCGATATTACAACGTGCCTTGTGATGCATGTGGTGTTCTACAGCCCATTGTTTGGTCACAAATCAAGTGGCCAAAAGGCGCCCCCGAAAAAGCTGTGTTTGTTTGTGCCCATTGTGGTCATGAACATGCCGAACATCGTAAGTCCACCTTAATGGCAGAAGAAAACGGTGCTTGCTGGATCGCAACACAGGAGTCAAGTAAGCCTCGTCTACGTTCTTACCATATTTCAGCGCTTTATTCGCCATGGCTGACTTGGGGCGATTGTGCGCGCGAATTTTTAAGAGCCAAAGAAGACCCTGCTCTTTTGCAAGTTTTTATTAATACAGTTCTTGGAGAGCCATGGGAAGACAGAACAGGCGAAGTTGTTGATCCTGATAGCCTCTATGCAAAACGCGAAGATTATCCATTGGCACCAGAACAAGCCGTGTTGTTAACAGCGGGTATTGATGTGCAAAATGACCGCTTGGAACTTGAAGTGGTTGGATGGGGACGCAGTGAAGAAAGCTGGCATATTGATTATCACGTCATTCCTGGTGATCCCTCTTCTTTTGAAGTATGGGACCAATTGGATGAATATCTTACAAGACGCTGGCCGCATCTAGGTTACAAAGACGGCATCAAGATAACGGCTGCTTGTATTGATACCGGTGGTGGACATACACAGGCAGTTTATAATTATGTTCGCCCGCGTGAGGGGCGACGTATCTGGGGGATTAAGGGACAAGCGGGATGGCGTGCGGTATGGCCACGCCGCCCAAGTAGAAACAACAAAGGACAGATCAATCTCTATATTGTTGGTGTTGACGCAGCAAAAGATATTATCACGGCACGGTTTAAAAAATCCGGTCCTGAAGCATCGGGTGCTGGTGCAACACACTTTCACAAAAGCCTTGATCGGGAATATTTTGACCAGCTAACCGCTGAAAGAAAAGTCATCAAATATTTTAAAGGCTTCAAGCGCATTGAATGGCAAAAAAGCGAAAAGGCAAGAAATGAAGCCTTGGACTGTAGGGTCTATGCTTATGCTGCTTTACAAGGTCTGATTTCGGCAGGAATAAACCTTAATCGAGAAGTCGATATCTTAGAAGAGCGTCTGGAAAAACTTAAAATTGAGGGCTCTTTAGAGCAGCCAACACCAAGACATGCCCCCTCTCCTGCTCCAAAAAGATCTCAGACAGCACAGCCTCAAAAGAAGCCATTCAGAACAATGATGAATCCTTATATGCGAGGGGATTGGAGGTAATTTGTGGGTGAAACTTTAGAACCAATTAACAGCAAAATTGACAGACTTGAAAACTTAAAAAGGCGGCGTGAGCAAATTGAAGAAGCTCTTTATTCGGGAGCACAATCGGTGCGCCATGGCGATAAGCAAGTAAGCAACCGTTCTGTTGAGGAACTGCGCAGAGCGCTTGAGATGCTGAACACACAAATAGCCAACCTTGAAGGACGCAAGCGTTCACGCGTTTTCTATTTTAATATATCACGAGGCTATTAATGGCTGGTTTTTTCAATAAACTCACGGGCTTTTTTACAATTTCTCGTCAACACAATCCCCATTTTGAAGCGGCAAGCAAAAGCCGCCGTATGGGTGGTTTTGACCCCGCAAAAAAACATATTAATAAAGCCATTGAGGAATGCGGTGATACCATTGTTGCCCGTTCAAGATGGCTTTATGACAATGAAGCTCTTTATGGTTCTGCAACGGAGGAATGGGTCTCTGCGGCTGTAAGTGATGGGATTAAACCTTATCCTCGTATTGAAGGCTTTCAAGAAGAAAAGAAAAAGCTTTTAGACTTATGGTGGCAATGGGTTGATGAAGCCGATTATGATGAAGATACCAGCTTTTATGGGCTGCAAGCAACCATTGCACGAGAGGTCTTTTTAACCGGAGAGTGCTTTGTAAGATTGCATTATGTTGATCTCTACGGACGCTCTGGTGTACCGCTTCAATTACAAGTTTATCCCACGGAAATGTTGGACCTTTCCTACAATGGACCTGCTGAGATTGAAGGCAATTACATTCGTATGGGAATTGAATTTAATGCCAGTGGCAAGCGTGTTGCTTATCATTTCTGGGAACATCACCCCTATGATGATGTCCCTGCAAATATGGCATTTGAGAGCCAAGAGCGCGTGCGTGTCCCCGCTGAAATGGTCCTGCACATCAAAGAGCGCCGTATTGCCGGACAATTGCGCGGTTCTCCCAAAATAACGCGCTGTATGACAAAGATCTTTCAACTGGAATCCTATGACGACGCAGAACTCGATAGAAAAAGGACGGCGGCTCTTTTTGCGGTGTTTATTACAGGGAAGGAATCTCATGATGCGGCATTAGAGGAAAATCGTGAACAAACGACGCCCCCAAAGAAGACTGAAGAGGCACCTGACGTGGATAAAATTTATCCTGGATCGGTCAACATGGTGGATGGCGAAAAACAAATTACATTTTCAACCCCTGTTGAAGTTGGTGGTTCTTATGAGGCTTTTCAGTATCGTAATATTTTAAAGATTTGTTCTGCTCTTAATATGCCTTATGCCGTTGTGACTGGAGACGTTACGCGCGGCAATTTTTCAAATGTGCGTACCTCTATCATTCAGTTTAGACGGCACGTCAAACAATGGCGTGAACATATCATTGCCTTTCAGTTTAATCGCATTATATGGGAGCGTTTTGTTGAAATGGCAGTGCTTGTCAAATGCGTCAATTTGCCAGGGTGGGAAGAAAATCCCTTGCCATGGCTTCAATGTGAAAGCTTTGCGCCCCCGCTTGAAATGATTGATCCAAACAAGGATATCTCAGCGGAAAAAGAAGAAATCCGTGCAGGCTTGAAAACACGACGCATGGCACTTGCCGAGCGCGGCTTTGATATCGACAGCATTCATGCCGAACTGCAAGAAGAGCACACAGATGCTCGTGCGCGCGGCTTATCTTTTGACACGGATATGGCAGCGCCCTCTGGTAGCAATCAAGTAATTGATACCGCAGATTCAGAAGCTTCTGAAACTTATGAAAGTAACCAAGGCAGTGAGGCACATACAAATGGTGAATAATCTCGACATGCCGTTTTTGGCATCACGGCTTTTTGGTGTTCCTCATATGCTTGCATCGACAAAGCTTGATATCATTTTGAATGCTCTTGCGCCGCGTCTTTTTGAGGGAGAAAAGTTTCCCCCTAAGGCTTTTGCGCAAGGGGATACGGAAGCTTTAAGACCACCAGAAACTTACGTGGTGCAAAACAATGTTGCTATCCTACCAGTTCATGGCACGCTTGTGCGCCGTGGTGCATGGCTTGGGGCTTTATCGGGGCTAACCTCTTATGAAGGTTTAAGGGCTTCTTTTCGTGAAGCCATTGCACAACCTGATGTTCGCGCTGTCTTACTTGATATTGACAGCGGCGGTGGAGAAGCCGGTGGTGTCTTTGATTTGGTTGAAGAGTTTCAAACACTCTCAAAACAATACAATAAACCCATTTGGGCACATGCCAATGAGTTTGCCTGTTCTGCAGCTTATGCCATTGCCTGCTCTGCTTCTCAAATATGGGTAGCTCGCACGGGTGTTGTGGGCTCGATTGGGGTTGTTTGCGCCCATCTTGACCAGTCCCGTGCAGATGAAAAACACGGGCATAAATGGACCTTTGTCTTTGAAGGTGATCACAAAGTTCATGGCAATCCTCATGAACCCTTGAGCGATACAGCACAGATAAAAATGCAAGCCGATTGCGCCCTGCTCTACGAGATGTTTGTTGATTTGGTGGCGCAAAACAGACGCTTAAATGCTGATGCAATTCGTGACACAAAAGCAGAAACTTTTATAGGCAACCAAGCGATCACGCTTGGATTAGCAGATGCGCAGGGGACCCTTGCGCAAGCTTTGGAAGCCTTAACGGATTCCATATCACAAAACCCAACATCAACAGAAAAAGAAGGACAAAACACATGGCACGCACACAATACCGCGCTGAAGAAGAGGATGACGAAAAGATCGTCGACATCATCAATGACGAGGAAGAGGACGAAGACTATAGTGACGTCGACAAAAACGCCGAAGACTTCGACGATGAAGAAGAAAACGAAGATGAGGATGAAGACAATGAAAACAAGCGCGAAGATATGAAAGCCGTGCTTGAAAAAGAAAGAAAGCGCGCAAAAGCACTAACAACCCTTGAAAGGCAAGCAAAGCACTTAGGCGTTTCTTTTGACGCAGCAAAAGCTATTCAAAACGGTATGAGTCTCGAGAAAGCACGCCAATGTGTGTTGACAGCAGCTAGCTCTCAAAGCGCGTCTTTAAAAGTCTCGCCTTATACCCCTCATAGTGATGGGACGAGCAAGGCAAAGATTCACGCAAAATGGGAAGCAGCTTGGAGGGCAGTGAAATGACGAATATTATTTATGACGACGTACGCAATGGCGCTTATCTTGGACCCTACGACCCCGATATGTCAAACGAAGAAGTGGTGTTTGCATCAGGAGCATTCATTGAAGCAGGAACTGTCATGGGGAAGATAACCGCAACGGAACACTATGTCCCCCTTAATCCAGCAGCATCAGATGGCAGTCAAACACCGGCAGGGATTTCTTTTGCCACTATTGACGCAACAGGCGCCGATCAACGCGCCGTGATTACAGTACGCTTATGCACTGTAAAAGCTTCTGAACTGCTATGGCCAGATGCCATCACGGATGAGCAAAAGAAAGCAGCCATTCAGTCTTTAGAAGACAAAAACAACATTCTATTGCGATAGGAGAATGCGCACATGGATATGAACTTTTTTAAACATGATGCTTTCTCAAGCATCACAATGATGAAAGCCATCGAAAACTATGAGTTTCAACCGGGGCTTATTAGTTCTCTTGATCTTTTTGAGGAAGTGGAAACAAGCACCACAGTGGTTGGTATTGAACGGCGTGATAATACATTTTCGCTTATTCAAACCAGTGAACGCGGGGCACCTTTGGCAGAAGGTGATAGAGAGGGTCGTAATCTTCGGTTTTTCAAAACAACACGGATTGCCAAAAGTGATACGGTGAAATCAGAAGAAATCCAAAACCGGCGTGAATTTGGCGCAGAAGATCAGTTAGAGACAGCAATGAAATATATTGCCAAAAAACAAAAGAAACTGATTTCTGAAATTGAATTGACATGGGAGAATATGCAACTCGGCGCCGTTCAAGGCGTTGTTCTTGATGCTGATGGCTCCGTGATTGTCGATTGGTACAAAGAATGGGAAATCACACCACCAAAGCCCATTGACTTTAAACTGAATACAGAAACAACCAATGTTGCTGACCATGTTGACCAAGTCATTATGAGGATGATTGAGGCTTCAAAAGGAGCATTTTCTGATCGTTCACGGATTATTGGGCTTTGTGGAAATGAATTCTTTTCCAAGTTGAAAAACCATAAAACAATTCGTGAAACTTATCTCAACACAGCCTTAGCACAGACACTCAATAGCGCCGGAGGTATTGCAACACCAAGCGCTCTTGGCTCGGGCAGCTTTGGCAGTTTTGACTTTGCAGGTGTCACTTTCATTAATTACCGGAGTATTCACAACTATAATATAAGTGCGAAGGCTGGAACAAAGCGCGCCATAGGCATTAAGCCTGATGAATGTCAATTCTTTCCTGTTGATGCGCCTGGTGTCTTCCAAAAAACCTTTGCACCAGGTGAAAGCTTGGATTTTGCCAACACCGTTGGAAAGCCTCTCTACACCATGTTGATCATTGATCACGACCGTAATGCATGGGTAAAACCGGAGGTCTACAGCTATCCGCTTTACATTTGCACACGCCCTGAAATGCTGTTTAAAGCCGTGATTGGAGCGAAATAACATGCGATGGCACGGGCTGCTAAACCAAATGGTTAAAGATGTGCGCAACACTTTTGGGC
>NZ_JBHILY010000028.1:0-6891 GCF_042193555.1 Bartonella sp. PS17NMGDW
AGCAAAGCGCCCTCTTCTCAAGAGCACTTCACTGTCACAGATGTCCAAGCCTCAGAATCTAGTATGTATAAGCTTATTCTGCGTAATGAATCTTCATCTAAAAAGCAATTTTGATTATATTTCTGAGATGCAGAAGGGGAATAAATTATCCCCCTTCTGTGTTTCACCTACTTATTGGAATACGCCAAGCCTTTCGCCCATAGTGTTTTGCGTAAAGTTTTTGACCTGTATAAGGACATCTACGCCATGTACGAAAAACGTACGTTTTTTTGTCTTTATTTCTCATAAAGACTCCTTTTAAGGTGAATTGACCTAGACAGGAAACATTTACAATGATACAATTCCGCTTGTTGTTACAGGTTGCATTTTTCTGTTTCCTGTCTGGTTTTACGTCAGCGAACCATAACCTAACGTAAACTCTTTATGGGTTTGAGCTGCAACTCAAACCCATTATTGTTGTGATTTAAAATAATTTGTCATGTAATTTATCCTAATCTCTGCTGCTTGTAATGAAACTCCATAGAAATTAGCTACCTCTCTTGGAGTCTTAAATCTTGACATTCCTGAACGTGGCATTAAAAGCTCAGCAGCAAATTGGTTAGCTTGTTTTTCTGCACTGCGATAGACAGGTATTTCATGAGAATTGACTACGCGTTGAAAAGGTAAATTTGTATGTAAAAAAAGATGACCAAGTTCATGAGCAACTGTAAATCTTGCGCGACCATTATCATCGTACGCATCTTTATAAATATCCTCTCTTAAAACAATGAATTTGCCTTGCGGGTCTGTTAAACCACCCACATTTCCAAGTTCTTCCTCATCTGCGATATGTAAACAATATCCTGGTCTCATAGTAGGCAAAATGTATTCAGCAAAATCCATAACTGGGAAAGCTTGGTAATCTAACAATTTCAGTTCTTTTCGAAGTAAATCAGTAAAAAAACCAATTTTCTCCCAACTATAAGGAGGAACTTCGTAATCAATGCTTTTCTTCACCTTCTACTTACCTTTTTTTTCTTTTATCTGTTTCATTAATTTTTTCATTTTTTCTACATCTTCTGGAGAAATGTTATCTATAACTCTAGCAAACATACCAACAAGTTCACCTGTGGATGAATTAGAAGACTTTATTGTAAAACTTTTGCGGCAAGCATCAGCCTCTTGTCTTAAGAGAGAAGCCATATCTTGATCTAAATCGTATAATTCTATGATCTTTTCTTCCATACCAACAGGTACAGATTTTTTGCCAATCTCAACAGAAGATAAAAATGCTACAGATATATCTAATTTTTTAGCCATATCTAAAAGGCGTTCTGCATGATCAATACGGAGTTTCCGTAAGGTTTTACCAAAGGATGTAAGCATCAAATAGAACTCCAAAGGACGGATAATTAATCTTAATAAGTTGAATATATTTTATCTTAAGGTATAAATCAACTCTTTTTTTACAATAATTACAAATTGCCAATAGCAAAAATTTAAAAATTATCGAAAGTGGCTTGACATTGTGACAGGAGTATGAATAATCGAATCAGGTGCCTCAAAAACACCTTAAACCATAAGCGGATTGGTTACCGAAATAATCAGTCTTCTATACATTAAAGACTTTGACTCATTATATGCTACATGCGTATAATAATATTGTCGGGTGTGGTTACGCTATACAATACCCTTTTGGGAAAAGCGTAACGACGGACTTATGGCCGTGTTTTTGAGCACCCGGCACTCTTCTTAGAGTGTCAATCAAAAACATCTAACCATAAGGAATTCATTATGAATACTCTTATAGAAATTAGAGAACAGGTTATTGATCAGGAAACTGTTCAAACTGTTAACGCTCGTGATTTGCATGCGTTTTTAGAAGTAGGTAAAGATTTTTCTACTTGGATTAAATATCGCATCAACAAATATAATTTATTAGAAAATCAGGATTATTTAGTTTTCACCAATTTTGGGGAAAACCTCCAAGGTGGTCGTCCCTCTAAAGATTATCATCTAACTTTAAGTGTAGCCAAAGAGCTCTCTATGCTTGAGAATAATAAGAAAGGTAGAGAGGCTCGTTTATACTTTATCAAATGTGAACGGCTTTTGAAACAAGTAGCAACCCCACAAGTTGACTACTCTAAACCCGAAGCATTACTTGGTGTTTTGAATCACTTACAAAGTCAAATCGAGCAAAAGGATAACACCATTGCTAAATTGACTCCAAAAGCAGAAGCTTTGGAAGGTTTAAAACGCTCTGATGGTTTGTTTGGTCTTATTGAAGCAGCAAAGATGTTAGAGGTACGACCAAAGGACTTAACTGATTACTTGCGTAAACATGATTGGGTATATCGACGTGCTCCAGGGACGCCACTATTACCTTATCAAGACAAAATTAAGAAAGGATTCATGGATTGTCCCGCTATTACCATTCAAAGACCGGATGGTACAGAAAAGGTGCTGCCTTCAACAAAAATCACATCTAGAGGATTAGCTTGTTTGAGAGAACAAATCCATGGAGGTGTACAATGAACACCAGTATCGACTTCTTATGCGATTTATGGATAGCTTTATATCAGTTTTCTAATGATGAAAATATTAATGAAAAAGAGTGTACAGCTCTGATTAACATCATGAGTTTGGTAGAAAAAGCTTTGATTTTCAAACTTCAAGATGAGGTGCCAAATATACTTAAAATCTTAACAGTTCTAACAGATTTTGGCGATTCAGAGTTTCCTACAGTTATGTTACCTTTATTGAAAGCTTACGAACCAAATTTGGAGCCTCCCATTAAAAAGGTTGCTTAAGTTAAAAACAGAACTCCCCTCCCCGTTCTTAAGATGGGGAGGTGGTTAAACCCTACATTCAAATTTATTGATTTTGGCAAATTCGTCTGCTTTTTCAGTTTGTAAGATACTAACGTCATAAGCAGCTTGCATGTTGAGCCAAAATTCAGCAGTAGTATCAAAAAAATAGGCTAATCTGAGAGCAGTATCGGGAGTCACTGGACTATTTTCAGCAACAATACGTTCTATTCTCGTGCGTGGAACATTTAATGCTTTTGCAAGAGCATAAGCAGAGAGAGCATATTCTTTTAAATATTCCTCTCGTAAAATTTCTCCGGGATGAATCGCTATATAATTTTTCATCTCGACCTCCTACAGATCAATGATAATCTACGATTTCAACTTCACTTGCCATGTGACAAAGGTATTGGAAGTTGTTCTCCATTATGTTGCATGTCCTCAACAACTTCTGAAACAAGGTCCATAATGCCTTTTAAAGCTTTCTCTGCTTGAGCATCTAACCATGAAAGGGATGGGAATTCTGCACACAATCCGACATATTCCTCATCTTCTTGCGACCACAAAACACGATATGTATAATGATTATTGTTCATGTTTCATCCTTTCTTATATCCTCTACAGAGGATATTGGTCAATTACGATGGCTTTTTCGTAAATCTCGTTCGATGAGATGTCGAACATAGCGTGTGTAAGGGATAGCTTGATTTTTAGCTTTTTCCTTTAAAGCCTTCATAAGTGCTTGAGGTAAGCGAATATTCATAGAGGCTTCTTTAGGTAAGAATTCAAAATGAACAGGCTTAAAACCAGTTAAGTCATAATCAGTAAGATCTGCAGTATCAACAAAGTTTTCTGCTTCTTCATCCGTCTTAAAAACGGGCATTTGTTTTAATTTAGAGGTTTTCATAAAAATCAATCTCCTTTTGGTGCATATAACGAGCGCTAATAGGACGCACAAACAGTTCATTCTTTATTGTTCTTAAGGTAAAAACTAAAAATATATATCTTTCATTATAGCTTCTTCCAATGGCTCTGAAACGCTCTTCTTTAATATTGGGGTCATGCTTTATGACGAGATTTCCAGGTTTAGTGAATAAATACTCAATTTCTTTTTTAGAAACTCCATGTTTGGCACATTTTGGCCAGTTACCATCATCCCAATTTATGCCATGAACTTTGATGTTTGCTACCATAACGTATGTATATCAAAATGTATCCACAAATACAATAAAAATGATTAAAATCAATCTGTTTAAACAGGAACACTCATGCATCCGAGAGAAACGATAAGGGAAAGCTTTGTTGCTTTGATAAAGGCAGCAAAGACGGCAGCTGGTGACAATGTTTTCAATATGCGTGATTTCAACTTCTCCCCTGAGAACACGCCTGCAATTAATATCTCAACACAAAGTGAAACGATTGAAGATGGCTATGATTATGGAATAAGGCGGCGTGTTTTAACGCTAGATGTTGAATGTTATGCGACATGTGAAGATGGAGCACGTTTTGTTGACCAATTGGCATGGGAAGTTGAGGAGGTTTTCTACGCTAATCCCAATCTCAACAACACAGTTGAGACATGCCGCCTGCAAAATATTGCTTTTGCCTTTGGTGATAATGGCGCCCTAGCGCTCCATGGTGCGATTTTAACCTTTGAAGTCATTTATGTGACAAATATCCCCAACATGGATGAAGAAGAAGGCAGTGTAACAGCAAAACTCGTTGAACCTTTCTTAAGCTTTGAACCAGAAACAGGCGTGAGAAATAAAGATAAATACCATAAAATTGAAGGTGGACATGTTAGAGCGGCGCGATAAAGAAATCACAGATCTAAAGAGACGTGTGGCCAATATGGTTGTGGTGGGAAAAATTAGCCATGTCGACCATAAAAACGCACGCTATCGGGTAAAAAGTGGCAATCTTGTCAGTGACTGGATTCCAGATACACAAGCCCGCGCCGGTAAAACACGCTCTTATGAAGGGCGTGATATCGGAGAGCAAGTAGTTGTTATCTCGTCATCAGGGGATTTATCACAAGGGGTGATTGTTGGTTCACTTCACACCGATGCTAATCAAGCAGCCGATAAAGGCAGCATTCACCGAACTATATATCCTGATGGAACCAGCCTTGAATATGATGATGAACAAAACACTTATGGAATTCACATCAAATCCGGCGGAAAATTTATCCTGACAATCGCTGATGGTGTGTCACTAAAAGGTGATGGTGGCAAGCTAGAGCTTACGGCACCGGAAGGCATAAAGATTGTTTCAAAAAGCGATATAAATTTAAACGCAAAAGGCGGCATCTCTTTGAAGGCTGGTGATGGCATTTCACTGAATTCGAATGATAGTCTCTCTCTTCATTCTGGGAATAATGTTTCCATTCACTCAAGTGGACTAAAGCATAACGGTACCAATGTAGGAGCAACACATGTTCATGGTGGTGTTTCCCCTGGTGGCTCGATGACAGGAGGTCCCAATTGAACAGTGGAATGGACCGTACAACAGGAAAGCCATTAACCGGAATTGATCATTTACGCCAATCAATCCTTGATATTTTGTCAACGCGGATTGGTTCGCGTGTAATGCGGCGTGATTATGGTTCACGTGTTGCAGAACTCATTGATGCACCGGTTAATAATGCTTTTGCTGTTGCCCTTTATGCTGCTGTTGCTGAGGCTTTAGACAAATGGGAACCGCGTTTTAAATTGAAAAAAATTGATTTTAAAATGGTTGATGCTGGACAAGTTTCTTTGTCCTTTGAAGGCATTTATTTGCCATCCGGCAAGCCCATTACCATGGAAGGATTACTGATAAAATGAATGGAGTACTTGCAAAACCGGAAATCATCACAGAACTTTCTTTTGAGGAAATACGCGCTGCTGCTCTTGCCCATTTAAAAGAGCTTTTGCCGGAATATACCATTCTTGAAAGTGATCCGGCTGTAAAAGTCATTGAGGCTTTTAGCTATCGAGAGTTGCTTTTAAGACAGCGTATTAACGAGGCGGCACGCAACAACATTCTTGATTTTGCAACCGGTGAATCTCTTGACGCTTTGGGAAACTGGCATGGTCTTGCCCGCATGGAGGGTGAAAGTGACGAGAGATATCGTGAACGCATAGAGCTTCATGCCCGTGGTGGCAATGGTAGCGGGACAGAGCCCTATTACAAGCTTATAGCCTTAACAGCAGATAGTCGTGTTAAGGATGCGATTGTTTACCGTAAAGGCAAAGACCCAACCATCTATGTTGCTCTTTTTGGCAACAATGAAGAAGGAACGGCCTCTGAAGATCTCATACAAACAGTCTCAGAAGCTCTGCACAGAAAAAATATCATCATGACCAATGATACAATCATTGTTCACGCTGCTGTCAAAAAAGTGCTGGATTTAGAGGCAGATGTTTGGCTGTTACCAGAAACATCTTTGAAAATTCTCACAACAATGGAAACAAATTTAAGAGCAGCGTGGAGACAAGAACAAGCCATTGGTCGTGAATTAAGTTTGTCGTGGTGGATTTCAAAATTAATGATTGCTGGTGTCCAGAAAGTGATCGCCATTACACCAACACAAGACAGTATGGTTTGTGATGAAGAAGTTTTATCGATTGGAAAAATCACCTTAAACTTCAAAGGGCGTGCGCGCTAATGGTTGGTTCCCTCCTTCCCACAAACGCAACAGAATTTGAAAAGCGCCTTGCCGATGCTTGCGATTTTCATCAAGATATTGATGGTTCTGTTTTGGGGATTTCACGCGCAAAACTGATCACACGCCCTCCCCGTTTCTTACCGTGGTTGATTGAAGAATACGGGCTTGGAGAGCTTACGCCTTATGTTCCAAACCTCTATGATTTGATTGATCAAGGGCTTCAATGGCAGCGCTTGCGCGGCTCCCTTGCGGCAATAGAGATGGGGCTTGAATGGCTAGGGATTTCGGCACGCTTTCAACCCGCCTGGACGGGGCGGGTATGGTGGAATTCCTTTCAACTTGATTTTGTTCAGTTGCCTGAACGCAAAAGCCTTGAAGTCATTGAAGCGATTACCGACCTTTCCAAAAGTTTGCGCTCTGATTTTCGCCGTGGGACCTATGGTTATGATGTGCAAG
>NZ_JBHILY010000029.1:0-6883 GCF_042193555.1 Bartonella sp. PS17NMGDW
CATTGCAGTAGAATCTTGGTTTTTATCAGGTTTGCTAACTTGTGTATCGGAACAGACAGAAAAAAAACGTAAGGGTGGTTCTGTATCTGCTGTCATTCTCTTATCGTTTGGGATATTAAAAAGAGAGAGTACAAAAAATAAAATACGCTTGCCTTTCCCAGCAAGAGTTTCTGCTATCTTTAAGACTAGTAAGGTCTTTCTCGTCCTACACGCCATAATCAATTCGCAACAGTCTGCTTCTTTTAGAACCCCTCACAGAACAAGCTTTAAGCGCTTCTTGTTGATGATCTAAAAGCTTTTTCGGTTTTTTTTCTTAAGCGTAGCTTCTCCTTTTTCTTCAAAAGGACTCAAATCTATTTGACTGTTTTCTCAATCAAACAGATTAATCCTTTGAATCTGGATTTCTTGGACTGCAAAAATATGAGAAGCGTTATCACTCCACTCTGTTTCGAGTGCTATCGATAAGAATATGACAGGTGAGGATTTTTTTCCCACTGACTACTATAAAAACTATCAATATCTTCTTTCTTGATCTGATGATTTGTATTATAAAACTTACAATGCACCATCACTCATATTATATTTGTCCGTCTATATCACATCCAAGTTGCATCCTTGCCAAGCAGCGTTGCTATATGAGGAAAAGTCTTATTGCTATCATCTCGTCCCTCACGAGAGAACTTATTAAAATAAACCTTCATTCTAGATGCTTAAAAATAAGCTAAAAAACATGTTGTTGGAGTTTGAAATTTGAAAACTGAGCTTTGCCTCTCTAAAATGCAAACTTCCCAATCCTTTTCTGAAACTAATCGTTCACGATCTTATTCCAGAAGACCCAAAAAATCCTACAAACAGAACCAAAAATAATCAAAGTCCTCTCCAAAACTTTCAGATATCCTCGTCTTTCAGAAAAAAAACTGTCTTATATCTGCAATTTGGCTTGAGAAAAAACGGAACATCTCCACTCATACATAAAAAATGGCGAGAAGGTGAAAAAAACGCTTCCAACTTACCTCTATCTTAATATCATAAAAAGCTACAAAACTTGCTTCTAATGAAAAACGCAAGCCAAACTCTTCGTCATGGCACACAATCTTTTTAAAGGGGCAGAAACCTTCAAGAAAAATCAACATAAAGGGCCTGCTACTGTAGTCCAATCTTGCCTATTTTTTAATTGCTAACAATACCTAGGGGCTGCTTTCTTATAGAATTAAAAGCATCTGGAGAAGGTGAAAAAGCTTCCAGAAAATGATTTAAGAAAATTTGCTCTTGCTCTTAGCTCGAAATATAAAATGTTATGATAGGCTTTTGATGAAAATGATGTTGTTTTGGGATAAAAAAGACAAACATGCGTGGAGTGGAGGCTTTGCTAGCCTTTTGTCTTAAAAGACAAAACCTAAAATGCCTATGATCGTAACGATACCCCGATTATTTGCAAAGAGTGTTTTGTAGAGGGTAAAGCATTATGTTGGTAGCAAAAAGCCTGTAAAGAGAAAATGGTTATGGCATGTAAGAATAGTGCTCTTTATTTATTATGGCTGATCCATGAGCTCTAAGATATAAATTGAGAGGGAATGGGCGGCATTAAAAGTTAAACGCGCATGGCGAGGTTTGAGATTGATTAGTTCAAAATCCTTTTTTGAGCGGCCGTGCGCTGCACCTTTCTTGTTTCTTAAATTCATAGTACCATGCACAACTTGATACAGACCGGATGTGATCATTTTTAAGTCATTTGCATCTAGATCTTGATTTTTTAAGTTTTCTTGCTTCAAATCTTTGGGATGGATCTTAGCTTTCTTAACGACTTCTTCCCATAAAGCAGGCAGATTATTACGGGCGTTTTCTGCATATGGGATAGAATGGTGGTCGAGATAAGCTTTGCAAGAGGCTTCCAATAGATTTGCTGCAAATAGAACTGCCTCCCTTGGATCTTTTTCTATATTTTCTAATGCCCTATTTATTTCGATTTCTACTGCTGAAAGTCCTTTCTCTGCAATACGTTTTTGTAGCTCTTTTATAGAAAGAAGACCTGCTTTGATAATATACCCTCCACGCTGATATTCCAATCCATCTTTCTTTAACGTTTCTAAAATTTTACGTTTATCTTTTTGTAACTGTAAAATTTTTTCATATAATGATGGATTTAATCCGCTTGAGTCTGGATCATAATATTCTTTTTCCATAAAATAACTAAGCAGGTTACCAAGGAACTCAAGTGGTTCTTCGCATTGAGAATTGATTGCACGTAGCCATGCTTTAACTTTTTCGCGTTTTGTACCTTCTGGAATCTCAGAAGGAGCAAATGATCCAATAAACAAGTCATCTAACTCCTTACACGTATAATGGTATGCAAACATTGGAGGAAGTAGTCCAATGATTGCAGGAGGGATTTTGTTTTTCTGAGATATTTTTTGCGGAGACGATAATTGCATTTTATGGCTTTATAATATCAAAAAGTGGTGTGTGGAGTGGTTTTTAGAGTATGATTTTATTGCTTGACCTTGCATAGAAAGTCGCGCAACAATTTTGTGGCTTATATAAGATTTGTGAAAGAGAAATGCCATATTGTGTTTTAATTTTTTCTCTTTTCATTGTTATAACAGTGAAGGGGGTGGATAATGTGTGATAATTCGAAAAATATAGAATGAGAATAGAAGTATAATTTTGTATTATCGTAACTGCAATAACATTCTTTATTGGCAGATTGTTTATTGGAGATGAGAAGCAGGCAATGCGCATAATCTCTGACATGACAATAAGGAAGGTTTTGTGACAAGAATTTCAACAGTGGTATGTTACCAAATGTTGTGTGTTTTTTTTGCTTGTCAGAAAGAGTAGATGGCGCTCTTTGTTCGCATAACCGGTAGAGAGTAATGAGTGGGTAGGGGATCGGTTTACCAATCTCGTTTATTCCGTTAAAGCTTACCGGTTTCTATAAAAAGGCTGTTTTCATGATATCCGCTGTTAATCTCGCGTATTTGGTCGTGATGGAAATATACACGTTTATCGTGCCTGTAAGGGAGCTTGAAGCAATGAAGTTATGTGTAAAAGAGTTCTGAAAAGCTTCTTTTGTCCGTAAATTTTATAAGGAAAATCTAAAGGCAGGAAAATGTTAGAGAAATCTCAGAGCACACTGTAAAAGTAAAAAACAGCCTTTTTAGAGATGGTTTGCTGTCTGTCATCGTGCATCATGATTTTCAATATTTTTAAAAATTTTCCCCTCAATGAGAGAAGGCTTTTTTATTAAAGAGGGGTAGATTTCTGTTGACAGTTCACAATGGAATGGAGAGAGATGCTGCTTTATCAGATGTTTTTGTCGCTTCATCTTCATTTGAACCTGTTGCGGTTATGCAAGCATAGCAATTCAATGAGGTTTAAATGAGATGAATAACATCGCCAAGTTTGCAGCACGTTGCTATTTTCTACATCGCGATGCGTGGCAGAAGATGATCAGCATTTGGGGGGGGCGGGCGCGCGGGATGCCATATTCTATGCTGGTGCTGTAGGGGTGTCTGTTAGCGTGTTTATGGGACTATTCCGCATTGAAATGGGTGCTTAATTTCGTGGATATTTGCAAAGATACCAACAGAGAATCCCATATTTCAAGAGGTTTTGAGAGGTGTCCAAGAGCACAAAGCAAGTATGATGTTGATAAACACCGCATGTTATTGGAGATGGCCAAATTTTAGAGCTTAAGGAGCTTGTCGGTTTAGTGTCCTTTCATAAAAATGATGAAGGCTGTGGTCAAGGTTTCAGTGTGTTGGTTTCTCGAAAAGTGGTAAACTGCTCTATGATATTATATGTCGTTGCAAATGTTATTGAGAAGGCGTTCAAACAAAGCATATCATAAATCGGAGCCCTTTTCTTTATGCGACAAGGAGAATGCAAGGCAAAACAGTAAAAATGCAGCGATAGAGAATATAAAGAATATGAGATATGTTTGGTTTAAGGACAGATATTCTTCTGTCAGCGAATGGATCAAAAATCCAGCGAATACACCCCCCAAGGCTCCGCCTATTTGCTGTAATATGCGTGTGATAACTGCTGTATCTTTGACGTATAAGCTGTTGACATATTGGATAGGGGCGGAAAGGCAGACAATGGTGGTGATGCCAAGCCCTATGCCTCTTAGCAAGAATCCAAGCCCATCCATGCTTATATTATAGCCGAAGCATAATAATCCAAAGCTTGATATCACCAAACCAATTCCTATCATGAAAAAGGGAGTTTTTTCTTTCCATTTTTGGTAAATAAATTTCCTTCCGATCCATGCACCTACCCCTTGTAGAGCAAGGACTGCGCCGATGATGAGAAGGCTATTTTCATGGGCTTTTTCCATGGCAACGGCTAAAGGAAAATAAACGAGGAAGCTATAAAAAAGAAATGAAGAAACAAGCCCCATGATCATGAGTAATGTGTAGCGCGCATTTTGAAATCCGCTAAAGACGATTAATTTGTTTTTTGCTTTCTGATTAGAAACAATGAACAATATGAGAGATATCATCGCTATAAGTGCTAGGATATATACGGAGGTGTTGTTCTTTATATTTCTGGCTTCTGTGAGATAGAAAAACGAAATAAGCGATATGAAAAATGCTAAAAATGCAAATAAGTTAAATTTTGTTTTTGTTGTTTCGTTGCTCTTTAAATGTTTTGCTCCAATGGTGAGTGCCAATAAAATAAGCGGAATATTGATAAAAAATAACAAACGCCAAGACACATACTGAGCAAGCGAGGCGCCTACCAGCGGACCAAAGGCAGGAGCGAAAACTGTTGGTACGGCTATGGTGCCCATGGCTTGGCGCACCCGTGTCTGCCCAAACTGTAACGCAATAATGGTTTGGCTAAGGGGCAGCAAAAGACCGGTCCCGAAACCTTGAACGATACGGGCAGATATAATGGTTGGAAAATTATAGCTTAATCCTACCCCCAGTGATCCAAGCATAAAAATGAAGCTTGCAAGAAACCAAGTCTTTTTGATACCTATTCTTCCTTGCACAAAAGCTGCTATCAACAATCCTGGTACGGTGGCAAGAAAATAGGATGTTACAACCCATTGTATATTATTTTCCTCTACTGAAAGATAATGCGCAAGGTTAGGAAGGATGACATTGACAATGCTCCCGTCCAGCAAGGGGAGTATGCTGGAAATAATTACGGTATATATTACATACCTTTCTGATTTGGTATAGGAATCCACCTTTTGCATGATCATGCTCCCTACAGACACTCTTTAAAATATTGGTTCTACCCCATAAATCACAGACTTTGAGAATGAACACCTGTTTGTGATGGCTTTAATATGGGGATGAATGTGATTGGAAGCGCTGATGGTCCCCTTGTATACAATCCCTCTTCCTCCAAAATGAAGCCATCAGTTAAGTTGATCTCAATGAGTTTATCGAGGAGTCTATTCGCCGTCAACTCTATCTGCATAAGAGCAAAAGCGGAACCTAGACAAATGTATATGCCTTCTCCATTTACATTTATTATTTAATATGGAAAATGCTTTAAAAGCTTTATAAATCAAATTATTGACTGAAAAATTCAATGTGTGTTTATGTATCATTTTTATAATTAAATGATTGTTTGGGGGCAAATGTATTCTCAATAGTTTACAATTTTCTTTTCTTAAATGTGCAGCCTTTTCTGGAAAAGGTTCGACGATCTCTTAATCGTTTAATAAAAATTAAAATCGGTTATAAGGAAGAGCTTGTAAATTATAGAGCAGGAAAAAGTTGCATTTTATAAACAACAGGGGAGGGCTGTTTCCATTGCTCAAACATTTTTTCAAGTTGTTATGGTATCTTTTTGAAGTGCTTGATCGATAAAAGTTTCATAATTATCAGAAACAATATATTGGGTATTTTCTCCTAAAGCTTTGAAATGTTCACGACCGCAATGGATTTTCGCTTTTTCCAGATCGTGCAACATGTTTTCGAAAATACTTCTGCTTTCCACAATAAGATACAGTTTTTCTTGCCCATCTTTTACTTCAATAGAGGCAACTTCAATCTGCTTTATAGACTTGTGTTCATAAGCATCAATAGAATCGAGCTTATATAGCATGTTGTGTTTATCAAGATGAAATTGTTTATGTAGGTTTCTTGTATTGAAAGCAATAGTAAGATTTTTGATCTCTGTATAAAAATATTTACAAAAAAAATTAATAACGCATGATTATAGAATTTGGTTCTTTGTTTGAAGCGTGTAAAGTTAAATCGTTGTTTATTCATAGATTTTGTGTTCACTATTTATTTGATACATTTAATCTAAAATGTAAATTGTGTTCGTATACTCAAACTAAAGTACTGGTATTGAGGCGGTGAGCGTGTCGCGTTGTTGAGAATAGATAATTTGGTAGGCTGGTATTTCCTTTGTACCAGAGGAATTTCACCTTATTCTCTCATATTATGTGTGGATGAAATGTTAACCGCATAATGCTCCCTCTTACATGAGATGTAAGATTGATATGCTTTCCATATTAAGAAAAGTTGTTGATTGTGTAGGAATATTTTTCTGCGAAATTCGTTTTGCTTAAATGGCAAAAATAGAGCAATAGTTGCATATTTATTGCGCTGTAACGCATATATATAATCGATGGAGTCAACATTTCATCTAAGAAATTTTTTAAAGAAAAAACATAAGTAAATAGAATTGTTGAAAAAATCTTTTATTTTTAAGCTTGTTTCTCGTGATTATAAAAGCTTTACGTGGATGTCGAAAAATTTGGTTGTGTTGAAAAGCATGAAAAATCAAGGAAATTTTGCAAAAAAAGCTGCACTATGCGTGCAGCTTTTTTTGTGTTTGCTTTAGAGGTAGACGTTTTAAAGCATGAAAGTATCCTTACGGCTTCTGTAACCATAGTAGCCAAAAACACTGG
>NZ_JBHILY010000003.1:0-18172 GCF_042193555.1 Bartonella sp. PS17NMGDW
TATCATTTTTTACTTTTTTTAAAATAAAATAACATAAACATCTGGTTGTATTTCAATACATTACACTAAAATAAAAATAAAACATGAAAACAGAAAGAGTTAAAGGGAGCATAGCGCCTTTAAAGTAAAATATAGCACCCCATTGCAATGCATAAAAATAGGAAACGCCTAGGAATGGATTAATCACAATAACGCTTGTTTTATGTTACTTTAATAAGGAAATTTTTCTGCACAGGTACGATTCATAAAGACATTGCTGTATAAAGAGAATTCGTATGATCTGTAATTTGTAAAAAGAATCAAATTCTTGTAGAAACATGCTAAGCTATGCTAGCTCTCTTTATTTAATATTGAAAAAGTACTCTTAGAATCTATGTGGGATAACGAACAACAAAAAAACGATCCCGGACAGGACCCTGCTCTTGTCGTCAAACGCTTGCGTCCTGCGCGCCGACAAGTTTCGGCCCGTTGGCTTACGGGAACCGTTCTAACAGGAATCACTTCCTGCATTCTTATGGGTATTGCACTTTTTACGGCTCTTGATGAACAACAGCGATTGGTAACCCCTCCACAATGGTTTACAAATGAAAATCTCTCACACACACAAGATCCTGAGGCCAATGGATATAAAGGGGATCGTATTTCTCCCACCCATGCACGGCAAAGCTTTGACAGCAAACGTCAATTTGAACTATCGATTCTGCAAAAAAAAGGCGATGAACAAGTCATTCAAACACAACATTTTGAATGGATTCGTATGGCTTTAGCTGAAAAGCGCCCCCAAAAATATAGCTATCCAAAATTTGATTCTTTAAGCATTCTTGCCAGTGATTCGAAAAATCAAAGTGCCAAACCACAAGATTCTGGACAGATTTATGGAGCAAAGGTTGAAACAAAAATCACCTTACGCAGCTATGATTTTAAGGTAAATCAATTCGATTTTGATGACAACGATACGCTGACAGATGAAGAGGCACAACAAGAAGTGCAAAAAGCTGGGTTTACGTTAGAAAAAAGTACCGAACTTCTTTCAGTTCTCACATTGATTGATCCTTTAAAGTTAGAAGATGCATCTACTGATTCCCAAGGTACAGAATCCCCTGAAGTTCGCATTGTGCAAGAAAATGTAACCGTTTCTCCTCAAAGTCACCGTATCGATCTGACAAAAAACTATGTTGAAGATATTATTCCTATTCGTAAAAAACAAACGATAGCCGATGCTTTCAAAAAAACCAGTTATACAAAAAAGCAAATTGAACAGGTTGTAAAAACGCTAGAAAAAATGAGCCTTTCCGATACCCTTAAAGAGGGAAGTCTTTTACGCATTGGCATCGTGACACAAGCTGGTGAAGAAGATCATCTCGTACGCGCAAGTATCTATCAAGGGATGTATCATGTTCTCACCATTGCGCTAAATGATAAAGGCCAATTCATTGAAAGCACAGAGCCTAAAATGTCTAAAGCTCTTAAAACGGCTTTTCAAAATGGTATTCCGCATTCTTATATCAATAGCGCGCAATTACCAACAGCTTATGATGCACTCTATAGTGCTTTGCTAAGCCATAATATATCACAATCTCTCTCTCATCGTCTCATTCGTCTGCTGGCCACCAATATTGACATGAAAAGTCCGATAACCCCCAATGATCAAATCGAAATATTTTATGCCGTACCACAAAGCGATAAAGAAAACAAAAACGGCAAAAAGAACTTGAAAGCAAAGGAAGCATCCAAAAACACTGATCCAGAAATTCGTTATATTAGTGCAACTTTTGGGAATACAACTTATAAATATTACCGTTATCAATTAAAAGATGGAAGCGTTGATTATTATGATTCTGAAGGGAAGAGTTCAAAGCCTTTCTTGCTGCGAAAACCCACACCAAATGGGATTTTTGGCTCCCCCTTTGGTCCACGCAAACATCCTATTTTAGGCTATATTCGCATGCATACGGGTGTTGACTGGGTTGCTCCTAAAGGATCACCCATTATTGCTGTAGGAGATGGTATTGTCACAAGAGTAGGCGTAACAGGCGGCTATGGAAATCACACGGAAATTCAACATGCCAATGGATATGTCAGCAGTTATTCACACCAAAGCCGTTATGCACCAGACATCAAACCAGGCGTGAAAGTACGACAAGGACAAATTATTGGCTATGTTGGATCAACAGGCATGGCAACCGGACCCCATTGTCATTTTGAAATCATTGTCAATGGCATCAAAGTTGATCCTATGCGCATCCGTATACCGGATAGCAAAGCCTTAACCAATCAAGACCTACAAACATTCCTCCAAGAAAAAAACAATATTGATGCCTTGATCAACAGCCCGATACCCCCCTCTGAAGAGACTTAAAGCATAAAAGCATCTGCATTTTTACGACTCAAAACATCTAAAAAATATGCTTTAGCGCTGATTTTTCTCAAAGAGATTTCCGCACTTTAAATATCTGTAAAGAATACGCCGAAATATGCCACCACCCAAGGCTGCCATAACAATGATTAAAAATAAAACGCCCTCCCCTTTGCATGTTTATGCACGATAGAAAAGTGCAAAATATGAAATCCAAAAAGGCTAACTCTTCTTGTTTGTTTTATCAAAACGATAAAAATCCCTTTGTTTTCCATGCAATAAAATTTTAATCAAAGGTAAGTTTTTTCTCAAGGATGAAGATTCTAAAACCCATATCATTCTATAAACAACCAGACTTCTTGTTGAAGAGATTTCACTTGTTGAATGCTTATGCTGTTCATAGCCCTAAAAAACGGTGTTTCATAAACTTTATGAGCAAGTTATCCTTAAGAATATTCGTTACACACTTTTACAAAAACACCCCATATTTAAAGTTTTACATGCCTTACAAAAAATAACAAAACTTGAAAAAACAATCTCTTCGCAAAGAAATAGAGCTTACTAATATAAGTATTATTATTGGCTTAAAGGAGCTCTTATTCAAAATAAATTTAAATTTTAACTTAAGCACTTCAAAGCTATAAAACATACAAAAAAAGAGAATTTTAAAAGCCGATAATCGGAGTAAACAAAGCGAAAAACAAAGAGAGCAAAAGATGAAGAAGAAAATTTTCTTCTCTTGAAAACAATTGACAAGCTAAAATGAATGGTGCTGTGTTCGTGTTATCTAAGTCATATTTTATTCTCATTTTTATTAAAGCGAACAAGCAGAGAGTAAAGAATTTATCTCTTAAAAAAATCAATCAGAGTTTTTTTGAACTATTCATACTGAGTTTTGGCAAAGGAATGACAATCTTTGTGCCCCTCAAAGCAGAAGTTTCAAACAGAGGTTTCTCACCAAATTGCATACAGAGCTGTTCCACGACCACACGACCAAGTCCTGTTTTTTGTTCTAAAGTTTGGCTTTTCATTCCCACGCCATCATCTTCTACAATGAGCATCAATTGTCCATCTTTCTGGGGACCAAAGGAGATATAAATATGACCCGTACGTTGATCAGGAAAGGCATGTTTTAAGGAATTTGTCAGCAGTTCACCAAGAATAATTCCAAGTGTTGTCGCATCTCTTGAAGACAGGCGACAATCTTTAAAATTGGTGTGAATGGTGATGTTTTCACGCAATTCAAAAGGGACTGCCAATTCGACATCATGCACAACAGAACTGAGAAACTCTGCCAATAAAGTCGTTTCCATATCATCACTTAAGCGCAAACGACGATGTGCTGTAGAAATTGTCTGAATACGATCACGCGCAGCTCCTAGAACAGAACGTACCTCTTCATTTTTGCTCCGGTTTAACTGGAGCCCCAGCAAAGAAGACACCGTCCCAAGAGAATTGCCAATGCGATGGCTTGCATCCTGCAATAATATTTCAACCCGTTGGCGTTCTTTTTCAGCGTGATTGCGTGCTCTTTCTAATTCTTGTGTCCGTTCTTTCACGCGGGCTTCCAGAGCGATATTTTCGCTATGAAGCAGCAATTGATACAATTTTAAAGAGCGCACATCACGATGAAAACGATTAATAACAAAATAGGCAGAAATAAAAGTACTCACAACAGAAACAATAGCCGCCAATGTCAAAGCAGCCCGCATTAATGCGATACCCTCACGCTGTTTTTGTCGCACCACATCATCCCCATTAATAAAGCTTGTCATCAATTGAGCTAAACGTGCCACAGGAATCTTTGATCCTTCAAAAGAGGCAGCTTGAGAAGGTTGTTCAGGAATCGCATCAAGAGCATGCATATGGGCATTCATAAATGCTTTTCGTGCTTCAACCTCTTTTTTAAAAGCCGTAAACCATTCATCCCATTGTGGATGCGCATAAACAATAAGTGCAATATAATCGAGAATATCCCCCAACTCCCGCTCTGCATTTTCAAAACGTATTTTATCTTCCGCCTTGCGCGTTTTTGCATAGCTGCGATCAGCAACAGCCATATCAATCAAGCTAATAAGGACCAAATCAGCCTGTTCACGCAATTCTGAACTTGTATTCAACTGTGCGACTTCTCGATCAACGGCATTTGAAAGCAACATAATAAAAACCGATGCCAAAAGAGCCATAACAAGAGAAACAACAATCGCACACCACCGCCAGCGTGATATCGTTGCATCAGAAGAAGGCATTTGAGGCATCAAATTTGTTTTTGTTGTCATAGAATGTCCATTGGCGAACTTGAAAGTCGTCATTTTTCAGCACAAAGGAAGGCAACCTTATGGAAAATAAAACCTAAAGCCCGTGGGAAAGTTTATACAGGCTTTTCTTGTGTTCCTAAGGATACACGCCAAACACTCTGAATTTCCTCAGATACTGACTTTACTGTAATAGCTATAACGGGAATAAAAAAAACAAGGCTATCGATCATAATTATTATGCTTTTTTAGCCGTTAAATGAACACAATGTACTTCCAGCTGAATAAGAATCAGGACCATAATCAGACTCACCATCCACCTTGAGAAGTTCTTGTAATCGATTACGCGCCCTGCTCACACGGCTTTTAATGGTTCCAACAGCACAACCACAAATAGCCGCAGCATCCTCATAAGAAAACCCCGATGCGCCAATGAGAATAATGGCTTCTCTTTGATCGGCAGAAAGCAAATTTAAGGCTTTTTTGAAATCTTGCAAATCAAGCGATCCATATTGAGCCGGATGAACAGCGACATTTTGAGTAAACACGCCATCGGTATCTTGAACTTCTCTTCCCTTTTTACGCATTTGACTGTAAAATTCATTGCGCAAAATGGTAAAAAGCCAAGCCTTAAGATTGGTTCCCATCTCAAAACTATCTTGCTTGGCCCATGCCTTCATAACAGTATCTTGGACCAAATCTTCGGCTTTATCCTGCTTACCACTTAAAGAAACAGCAAAAGCTCGTAAAGCCGGCAACACCAAAAGAAGTTCTTGTTTAAAGTTTTTCGCGCACTTTGACATAAAGGATTCAAACCTTTTCCACATTGTTTAAGCCAAATTGCTCTGCGCGCTCCAACTTCTCTAAAAGCTCAAGCAAACACCGTGGCAGTGCTTCTTCTTGAATTTCCATGTAAAATTGACGTAACTTCCGTGCTATTTCGCTATTGACCCCGAGAAGATCATCTCCAACTGTAAATTGTGTGGTGAGATTTTTTTCATCACGGTCGTTCATTTTTCATCCCCCTAATCCATATAATATCAGTAGCACCGCGAAGAATTTTTTCGCCTTATGGTTGTAAATATAGCTGTCGGTAAAAAGTTCCATACAAATCAAGGAACTTTTTTACCGGCTGAGAATTTCAATCAACAAAATGCTTGAAAGGTCAAAGGAGTTATAAATTATGTCATTATCAACGCGCATTGCCCCGCATCTTCCCTATCTTCGGCGTTTTGCCCGCTCTGTCACCGGTAGCCAATCCTCTGGCGATGCTTATGTATCCGCGATGTTGGAAGCACTCATCGCCGATATCTCCATTTTTCCCAAAGCATCCAGTGACCGAATTGGTACCTATTGGCTTTTTTGCCATCTTTTTGACCAAACCACACCGAACATCCCTGAACCCCTGCCCCAATTTGGTCTTGAACAAAAAACAAGTGCCAAATTATCCTATCTCACGCCCCGTGCACGCCAAGCATTTTTGCTCATTGCCGTTGAAGGATTTCATGAACGAGAAGCCAGCGAAATCATGAATCTGGATACAAAAGAATTCCGCAAGCTTCTCAACCAAGCATCCATTGATATTTCTCAACAAATTGCCACTGAAGTAATGATTATTGAAGATGAACCTCTTATTGCGCTTGATATTGAGCAAATGGTAGAAAGCCTAGGTCATCATGTTGTAGGAATAGCGCGCACGCGTGATGAAGCTGTCATCATGTATCATAAGAAAAAACCACGGTTGATTTTGGCTGATATTCAATTAGCCGATAACAGTTCAGGTATTGACGCGGTCAACGAGATTTTGAAAAATGACCGTATACCAGTGATTTTCATCACGGCTTTTCCTGAAAGGCTGCTGACCGGCGAGCGTCCAGAACCAACTTTTTTAGTAACCAAACCTTTCAACCCGGATATGGTGAAAGCGCTTATTTCTCAAGCTTTATTTTTTCAAGAGAATGCTTCTAAAGCGGCTTAGAACAGAGTAACATCTTAAAATTATGATCGTTACGCCTCTTTCAAAGCCTCCCATGGATAGATCTCATATGAGTGCGCTCATGCAAGCGATTCGTGGTGCTGATATTTGTGTTCTCTATCAAGCAACAAATCTGGTTTATTTATGGGCTGAAAACTTGCCGCACCATTTGCACAATAAATGGCGGGTTGGGTGTCGTGACAGCGACTTTTTTTCGCTTGACCTTGCAGACAATATGGAAACCATCAAACTGCAAGTTTTAGCGAGTGGCAAAATGCAAACTGTTGAAGCACGTTTTGAAGATACAAACAAACAAGAGATTTGGTACAAATTTTCTATTGATTGCCACCGCAATGATAACGAAGACATTATCGGTATTATCACCACCGGTGTTAATATTTCCGGCTTACGCCGCCGTGAACAAGTGCTTAAAATCCTTCTTCGCGAAGTCAGTCACCGTTCTAAAAACCTTTTAGCGATCATTCAAAGTATTGCTAGCCAAACCGCGCGCTATACTGAATCTCTTCAGGTTTTTTTACGAAAATTTCAAGGTCGTCTTCATTCTCTTTCTCATTCTCAAGATCTGATCACTGATTCCGATTGGCGTGGTGCTCAATTTCGCGAATTGGTCCAAACGCAGGCTTTAGGCTATTTTATGAAAGAAACAAAACGTTTTTCACTTGAAGGCGTAGATCCTTATCTTTTTCCCAATGCCGCTTTGCATATTGGTTTGGCTTTTCATGAACTGATTGTCAATTCTCTTTCTTTTGGAGCCCTTTCCCAAGAAAAGGGGAGCATCTGTGTACGTTGTGAAATCGAAACAAAACCGAATGGCAAAACGCAACTTATCATCACTTGGCATGAAAGTTTTGAATCCGGCATCCCTCCCACAAACAATAAAAAAGCCTGTTTTGGTAGTGCCGTTCTCGAAAAAATCGTTCCCATTTCCGTGAATGGTTCAGCTTCCCTCAAATTGACACAAGAAGGAATTGTCTATTGCCTCTCTGTTCCTGATACTTATTTTGATATTTTTTCTTAAAAGAGCATTTTAAACAATAAATAAACAAGAGAAGTTTCCCCTTTTTAGCAAAATTTCTCATCTGTTTTATTAAGCACAAAGATATTTTCCACCCCTTTAAACCAAGCTCTATAATCCCCCAATAGTTCCCCAAAACCTTAACGATGAGAACTGAAAGCTACATAAAGTCCATTCCCGCTGTCAATCAACTTCCATCCCTTATATAACCGCATATTTTAAAACAAGAACCAAAACGATGAAGCGCAAACCGTTTCAGCTTTTATATGCCAAATAAAAGCGAGTCTATTACCCACCTCTTTTTGTGTCATTTTCGCAATGCACATACAATTTCATTTTGGCAGAATATGAAATTTCAAGAAGTAAAGCTAACATCCATCATCACTCTTCAGCTTTACGGGCTTAAAGCATCCACGACAACGACAATCAATTGATGAAAATTACACATTTTATGCTTGTATTTATCGCATTCTTTAATGGAGATATTCTCTTCATGTACAATAGGACACCCTATAACAGAATACGCTTGTGTCTTTGATTCACGCACTTTTTTAATATTTGCCAGCGTATCCACGCTCATTTCAAATCAAAACAGTGTCTGTAAATAAAACATAATTAATAGCCCCCGTAAAGTGAACCCTCAAACACGCCCCTTTTTACTCCACATCCTTCTGTACCTTCATGCCTCTTTTCACTTCATAAAAGTAGTAGCGAGCATCATCATACCATTTGTCCCTCATGTTACAACAGCCCTTGACCTTTGAGAGCGTTCATAAGAGGCATTTTAGTCTTTTTTCAAATATTTCTCACCAACACAAAGCCCATACCCACCCCTTTATGACGTGCAAGCCAATGACTTTGATTAATTCACTATAAAGGGGAACCCGCATCTCAAAGGGGAACTAAAAAACTTTGAAACCGTTTAACAGTGAAGAGTGCCCTAAGCTGACAAATTGGAGTCCGCTCTGTCAACCTCTCATTTGGAAATTAATTGATGACCCCCCTTGTTTTTATCCTCTTATTAGTTTCATGTACAGATGATTTTAATAGTTGCTATTCGAACAATACAATGGTTAAAATCTATCCCACGGCTCAAGCATGTGAACAAGCCATGATACCGTCCACAAAAAAGTTTGCACTTTATGGACAACAAATTTTTGCTCAATGTATAAACGTCCATGCAAACTTACATCAACAAGAAGTAAAATTGATCTGGTCTGTAACAAACCGTGGAAATTTCCTGCTTAAAAGCCAAAACGTAAATAACAAGATATCCACAGTCCAGAAAGAAGGTGTTTTACCAACATCGCTTCCTCTTTTGCATTCTTCTTCCACAAACCTCTTGCAGAAAAAACTTTAAAAGCATAAACCCATCAGATCTCAAAAAAATACTCAATGAAAGACATGATTGATAATAAGCGCATGCAACCTTCAAAAGACCATCACACAGAGCAAAACTCTCTGCCTCAAGATCTCCCTTTAGATCCTGCTGTAGAACGAGTGAGAAAAAAACTTATGGGTTTAATGATTATTTCCGTTTTAATAACGCTTTTCCTTATTCTAACTGTACTGTTTTTAATTGTTTATAAAGTGATAACAACCGGATCAGCGCCAAAACAAACAGAGCTATCTTCCTCTCCCAACCAAAACCCACACGTTATCCATCATACGCTCTCTCTACCGGAAAAAACACAGATTTTGTCGCAAAGCCTCTCAGAACACAATATTGTACTGAAAGTTTTAACCCCTGATGGACAGATAAAATTTATGATTTACAATTATCACACCGGTGCACTAATCGCCGTTCTTTCTGTTGAAACAACAAAAGAAAGTTCGAAGATAATGCCTCATTAAGCAAACGAACATCACCATAAGCGCTTACATAGCATCCCTGAAGATTTAAACATTTTCCTCTGCTTCAAGATACGACCACTTAGGAAACGGTAGATTTTTCACTGTATCTCCTGACCTAATCTCGGAAAAGAAGAAACCTTTCTGTCAACGCATTCCCATTTTTAAGAAAACTGACATCGCTTGGGAAAATCTAATGAACATGCAAGAAAGGCATCTTCTTGAGTGCAAAAATTCAACATAATTAATTTATAGTGATGATTTATTTTGCGTGTCAAACGAGAACCTCAAATACTGTAAGATTCTCCCCTTTCAAATCTGTTCATAAGGAACTGAATCAAAATCATTTGCTCACATATCCCAGCAAGGAAATGGATGAATAAAAATACCTCTTATGAATGATCCGATATCAAAAGAAGAACTGTTTCAACATTGAAAATTAACGCAATAACGCCCAGCTTACATCTTTTATTAAGCAAAGATAACCGATGTATTTCACATGATAGAATTTATGAGCACCATCGCAAAATGGGCATAAATACATTGAACAATATTAAATATAAGTATGAATAAATAAAACAACGACATTGCGTTCTTCATACAAGAACTGCCTCTTAAAATACACGGATGTGCTTTTCTCTGTATTCCCTCACTTAAATCCCAGTAAAGAGGCAATCTTTTCTGTCAACCCCCTTCGTTAAGTTCCTAATACTGCCCGTGAAAATTCAAACAAAGCGCAAGAAGCTTCTTAAGCATATATATTTACTATCATGATACCAATAACATCACCACAAGCGCTTACACAGAATCCCTGAAGATTTAAACATTTTCCTCTGCTTCAAGATTGACCACTCGGCGACGGCGCGGTTTTCTCTGTATCCCATCACTTAATCCAGGCAACGAAGAAACCTCTTTTGTTGCTGTTGATGCATCTCCATTGCTCGTGCTTTCTGCTGTTGTAAGTGAAAGCTCAAGAGATGATTCATCTTGGGTCCGTACAGTACGTCGACGGGGAGAACGACGTGTTTTTTTGACGGGTTCAACATTTTTCTCAGAGCGACAGTGCTCTTGATCGGTTTTTTCATCCGATAGAGCCTCTAAAGCATTTTCACGCGCATCCCCATTTTGCGTTTTAGCATATTGGCCATTACCATTTTTTTGCGACGGCATCTGTAATACATCTGTATCATCCTCGACAGTATCCTTTTTTTCACCGTCAAGATTTATTTCACCGCATTCTTGCTCGTTGTTTTCATCACGATTTTCATCACCACGATTTTCATCACGTCGAACCGATTGAGACATTTGTCCAGCTGCTGCTAAAATAATACGCAAATAGTGCTCGGCATGTTGTAAATAATTCTCCGACATAACACGATCACCCGCACCTTGTGCATCACGCGCAAGGCTTATGTATTTATCGGCAATTTGCTGAGCATTCCCGCGAATTTTAACATCCGGACCGCTACTTTCATAATTGCGAGACAACGGATTAGGACCGCGACGATTATTATTGCTATTACCATTATTGTTATTGTTGCGACCGCGTACCCGTCTATTTTGTTGTGGCCTCATCTTTATCCCTTTTTGGAGTGTTTGTCTTATATGTATGTCTTAATTGACTCTTCCTCATTGCATTACCTTTTGATAATGCTAATCATTTTTAACATACGGTTATCAAGCTATCCGCGTTTATTTTACTCAAACGAACCCTACTGATATTGATAAAAGCATATATTTTCTTGAAAATCATAAAACAGCAGGGAAATCGTAAATTTAAAATTCCCTCTTTCTCTGTTAAACAGCAGAAACCTAATGATGTTCACGTAAAATGCCAAGTGTTTTTTTTAAAATAAACCATATTTCACTAAAAAAATAATTATCTTGTGGAAAACAAAAAGGGAAACACACACACACAACAGACCTGACAAAGAAAAATTCCTGCCAGAGAATATTAGAAGCTTCCTTTTTTGCTCTAAAACCACCGCTCCTAAAAACGCCGATATCCTCTACCCCCTCGTGCATTTAACTCACAAGCACTTCCATCCCAGCGAGTCACCGCGCGAACCTCTTTATTTTATGAATATAGCCTCTCTTCATCGCTAAAGCAACCCCTTTGCGAGCGATAATCCACGATCGCTTCACAAAACCTCTTGATCTTTATAGATAGATTAATACGAAGTATTATTCAAGCCCTATAATCACCAAGAGATTAATCTTCTTTCCTAAATAAGCCCGATACTATCAATTTCTATTTTTACCCATGCAGTTTTTAAGTTAATCACAGCCTTTATTTATAACAAATTGAGCCTAAAAACAAAATATTTAAATACAAAAAAATATCAAATTATGAAAAAAATGACCAATATGTCACACTTTCCTAAAAATCAGCTTCTTCTCAAAAAGATACTCTCCTCAAAAACTATCAATAAGAATGGCATAACGCATTTCCTCTCTTATCTTTTCTGATAAAGAAAACTGGAATTATAAAACAAGCACATTTGTAAACCCAGCACAGCACTTTACGCATGAAGCAGCCTTGAATGTTTATAAAAGGAAGTTTTTTACTCATTTTTGTCATGTCTATTGACTTACGCCCTCAAAGAACGAAGGTTCTCAAGTCACACTGTTCTGTCAACAATCAAAATTCTTGTAAAATTCGTACACTGAATTGATTTATAATGATAATTCATATTTTTGTATTAAGTAAGAAAACTTAATACCGTAGGATTTTTCATCCTCAATCTGTTTACTGTTGAATCAATCTCTTTATTCCTGCATGTTACACTCGGAAAAGCCTGCGTAGAGTAAAAACGATAAAGAAAGGCTAAAAGTGCCTCCTATGAACCATCTCTAAGGCTTACGGGCTGTCGAGAGGCACCATTGGGAACGAGCACAGTATAAGATAGTACTTGGAGCTTACTCTTTTTTGAAACGTAAAGATGAACATGCTCTATAAATTTTATACACTTCATGAGAGGCTTTACCATTATACCCTTCACCAGAACCATTACGAAATGGATTTCCCACGCCTGTTATTTCCCTTAAACAAGCTCAACAAATCCTCCTAAAACTCCACCACGCCCCTTTAAACATTTCAAGGAGGCATCCA
Source organism: Bartonella sp. PS17NMGDW (assembly GCF_042193555.1). Taxonomy (NCBI): domain Bacteria; kingdom Pseudomonadati; phylum Pseudomonadota; class Alphaproteobacteria; order Hyphomicrobiales; family Bartonellaceae; genus Bartonella; species Bartonella sp. PS17NMGDW. Next base: position 12,586 of record NZ_JBHILY010000003.1, read on the forward strand.
TGCCTTATGTCGCAACACCTTAAATAAGAAGTGCAATATAACAAGATAAATAAATAAAATTTCTATTGGTCTCGAGGCAGATCGTAATTTAAGGGGTTTTTATCTTTTCATCAAAATTCGCATCCTTTTAACTTTCCGTATAAAAACTTAAAAGTAATTGCGTCTTTTGCCTTTTTTATTTTCTTTTTCATTGAGAAAACAATCGCGTAAGAGAAAATAATTTCCATCCCCAGGTCGTACCATCGTCAAACATTGTTTTTTTGCAGTATCAGAAAGCTTATCCCACATTTCACGAATAGCAAAATAGGCCTCACTTTCCAAATTAAGACAATGCTGATAAACTTCTCTTTTCATATCGGGCATAACGGAAGCAGAAATTTCCTTGCAATATACGCGCAGATCAAAAACAGGAATAACCAATTCAACAGATGCTTGTTGTGTTATTTTTTTATGAGAAGAAAAATAACTGACCACCTTTGCAACAACAAAACACAAAATCACTATACAAAAAAGTATTATGCAAACAAAAGCAATCTTGCGATATAATCTTTTTAAATAAGCCTTTTGCCTTGCGCGGATTCTTCTTTCCATAAAGATTGTACCCTTTAATATCCCAAGAGAAGCTTTTACAGTAAAAAATGATAGCAGTATCTGTGTACACAATACAGGTTATAGCAGCAAACGATCAAGACTCTTATGTTAAAAGACTCTCTTTTTTTATTGTATAATTTTTATCGTATAAAATTTTTGTGAAAGACTTTTCTCACGCCCTTTATGAAAAAATAGGGATTATGATTTTCTTTCACCACCTTAAAAGACGAAGATTCTTCATCCATGCGGCTTTATAAACAATTCGTCTTCTTTAAGATACATCACATTGATTTATAAAGAGTATTTATTGTTTTTTCATATTGAATGAGAGACCCGAATACCACAGGATTCTCTCATCCTAAATTTGTTTTCTGTTGAAACAATCAAAACCATGTCGCTTGCAAGTTACAAGCGGAGCTGGCATGTGGATTAAAAACTGTACAAAAAAGGCATATGCCTCTTATGAATCGTCTCACGAACCAAGGCTTTCGTAACATTGGAAACTGGAAAAATATATGAGAGTACCAACCTGCACTTTTATGAAGCATAAAAATGAGGGAGATACCTTATAAGTTTTATACATTTCATAGGGGCTTTACCCCTATACCATTGACGAGTGTTCTTGTAAAAGGGACTTGGGAGTGGGATATCTCTTTAAAAACAAGTCCATGAATATGCAATAAATGTATATTCGGAGACAAATAATATTTTAATATTTGAGGCATTCTGTTTTTATGTGAGAGGCATGATCCCAAGAAGACACACGATACATAAAAGCATAAGGCATTATCTTCATTATTTAAATAATATTGCTATAGATAGTTTTGAAAATTATAAAGGAAAAAGATGATAGTCCGAAGAGTGATTGATATGCCTTTATATTTTTTCTCAATAAGGTTGTCTTCCTATTTCAGAAATCACTCAAATACAGCCCTCATCTGCTATACATAAAATCTAGCTTACAAAAGCTGGAGTTGCCCAGAGAGTTTTGCCCTTCTGAATCCGTAAGGCTCTCATTCTTCTTTCTCTCAAACATGCTACAGCTTTGAAATTTGATGTTGATTGACAAGCAACAAAAAAGCTCTGTACTCTCTTAAGAAAACAACGCCTTAAGGTTACATACATAATGGATTGGAAAGATGTCCTAGCTTTTTATCAAACGCGCTGTAAAACAACGAGCGTAACATATTAGCTTTGCTTATCCCAAAAATGTTCATCCCAATCTCTTGTATCCAAATCTCTTATATCTCAATCTCTTGCATCCAATTCCCTAGCCTTCAACTCCCTAGCCTTCAACTCCCTTGTGTCCAATGCATAAAAATCAAGTTGAAGAAAATATATGGACACCCCTAAACTCGAAAATATGAAAGGAAGGCGTGACAGAGTTTCGCGTTCCTTATGTCATGCAAAAGCATTAGACATTCTGAAACAAGCACACTTACTGTCTCGTAATGATTCCTTTTTTCTTCTACCGGTCAAATCCCCTTATTTAGAGAATTGGCTATCACAAGTTATGCAACAAATAGCGCTATATGAAACAAACAGAACCTGATTTATATCCGCATGGAATTCGTTCCAGTTTACATGATTGGCTCGCAAAATCCACTTGACTTTCCCCTTTGTCTTTTCCCCTCATGGGATCTCTATCACCATAGAACAAAAAGCGATATTTTATGACGCTTTATGGACAAAATCCCCACCGCCCGAAGAGTTCATCACATGACGAAAAAAACACCCCTCATATTCACCACACACAAACACTTCAATATATAAAACTTACATGCCTTCTATCACCGCACTCTCAAAAAGCAGCAAGACAACAAGATAAGAAATTATTGATGTAAAACTCCAAACAAAGAAAAGAACGGATTTTCTAATCGAGATCAACAAATACTGTTAAATCAACGCTTCCATTTTTGATGATGTCACACCTATGCTTTATAGCACCCCTATCACACTTCATAATACCGAAAAATTTTCTCTGCCCTACGCACTATGCGCATCAGAACCAATCAAATAAAACAGAAATGCGCTATCTTCCTACTTTTTTGTTTTTGATTAAATAGCAAGATATAGCTGTAATTCTTTAAAGAGCTTCATACCATAGATTCATTTTATACATAATATCATCAACAGAATGTTTGTATGTGCTGCAGGAAGAATCCCCAGAACGCTCCATATGACCACTGGATGAAGAGCTGTTACAGGATTCTACAAGAAATGCCAGTGACATTGGAGATAACGCATCCTCGCTATCAGAATAATAAGCTGATAAAAAAGTGTAATCTTGTGAAGGAAGTGTCCCCGAATTTACTTGTGATGGAGCGGCAACAAAAAGAGAATTAAAGGTTCTAGGACCAATGACAATATCACCATTCGCTTGCCGCATAATACTTCTTGCAGAGTATATATGATTTGTATTGATTGCCCCCAGCGAAGCCCATTCATCCTGCCATAAATATGCATAATAAAGATCCATAACTTGTTCATGTTGAACAACGTTGTCAGCAGACATAGCTGTATCAAAGAGTGAGTTAGGAACATAATAAAAATTTATATCTGGAATAATTTCATATAGCCAGTACGTTTCATCAGGATTATTAGCAATCTGTTGCCGCGCCATTCTGTAAACTGCATCCATATTTGCAGTTGTAGACACAAATGCTGAAGTCTGTTGAGCAAGAGAGTGCCCAGTTACATGATGTATGATATCCTGATCATCCCCCCAAGGGGCAAAACCTCCTCCAAAGAATATAACAGATGGAGAGCGATCATCTATACGGAAAACCATATGGGGAGGATCAATAGCATATGACAGATTTACATCTGAAAAGAAAAAAAATAAAACTGTCACTAAAAATACTGAGAATGCTCTTTGAAACATTTTTATACCTTTGATATACACTCCATATTTTATACCTGTAACCTCTTGAAGCGTTACAGATATAAAAAGGGAGAAAAACCCCTATTGATCTTATTTTAAAGTGATGGCTAAAACCCTTTTTGCTGGCACATGACCCGCTTCAAAAATAACCATTACTTTTCTGTTCAAAATGACTGCGGTTTTTGCCAAATCCAAAATACTTTTTCCAACAATGTTATCACAGCCCCAAACACCTTTTTGAATGTCTGAAGTAGGGCTGATACCGTATCTGAGCTCTAGGAGACATTGTGCTCCTGCGCTAACGACTTGAACCGAATTAAGATAACCGTTTTGTTCATAAACTCCAGCATGAGAAACACCTGTTGTTAATGCTATTATCACCAAAACGATGGATATTTTTTTCAAAAAGCTTTTCATAATTTACCTCTTTTAAATTTATTGCAACGGACATGAAATGCATCCCCATGCAATCTAATGGATATTTTTAACCTCCTCGCCTCCTTAAAGACGAGAATTTTAACCAGCTTTAGCCCGTGATAAGACTGCCTCATCTCAGTCTATTCTTACCTCTATCCCCGCTGTTGCACGATTTATTTTACAGGCTCTACAGCAAAGCCTTCCCTTATTGATGCCGCGTGAATGATGACTCATGCACACAACAAAACACCGCATGCACAAGCTCTACCATTGGCGATATCTACCACTGACAATGTCTGCCATTGTTAATGTACGTGCATTCTACGGATTCAAAATGTGTCTATGATTTATTGCCTATCGCAAGCGGCATACTGTCAACAAAGACAATTAAGACACGTATTTACAGCCTCACTAAGCTTAAATCTGTCTAACACCAAACGCTAGAATGAAATTGCCATCTAAGCTCAAACGACGATTGATGCAAAATCACTCAGTTTAAAATAGAATCAACTGTAGTTGAATATCTTAAGATAGATCCTCAATACCGATAACTCATGAATTCTGTAAAACATGAACGATTATACTCTGAGTAAAAACTGTAAATCAGAAAACTGCTAGGGTTAAAATAGCCTTAGTGTAGAAGATTGACCATTTTCCAAGCATCGCCTATTTAAGTCACAACGAATACAGATAATACGCTTAATTATCACGCACTCTCAGCCCTCGAATAACATTGATTGAATAGTTACTTCTGTAACAAATATCAACGAATTGCGATGTACTGTAAGCTCTATAGGCCAGCTCAACAATCTCAGGACTTTGAATATGAAATGTTCTTCCTACAATTTTTGACATTTCTGGCTCTTCTGTAGGCCTCGTTTCTAAAACAGAGAGAATATTTACCCCTTGCAAATTTTTATATGGAATGACAGAAATATTATTGATGATTTGTGAGCGAACCATTGTTCCGCCGATATCTGAACAATCATCTGAAATAGTCCACAAACGTGCAGAAGCTGGTCCAGTAAGACACAAAGCTAAAAATATTAAAATCAATTTTTTCATTATAGAATACCTCTTTTTCATTTTTGGTTGATCAAAAAAATAAATGCTCTATGGACAGGCAAATAACTATCCTGTTCACAACTATCTATCTCACTGCTTTAAAGGAGCTAAATCCCATAGAGACACAAATCGAGATGGTTAATCACCCATCGTTTTACTTTTATCCGCTTCTTCAGCGTCTTGTTTGTGTTTCACATCTTCAAGATCTTTGATAATCGTTTTCAATTGTTGTTCTAAAATATCCAAACGCTGTGTAAGTTGGAGAATATTTTGAGTCTGTATTTTATCAAAACATTGGAGATCTTGACGTGTTTGCTTCAACAGAGCATTCAAAGGAGCATGTCCCATTCTTCCGCTAGCATAAAGAACCACACGAATACATTCAGGATCATCAATATCAGCAATAGAAAATGGAAAAAGTGCCATTATATCCCCCTTTTTGATAAGCTAAACGCGTATTAAGCATTTGAATATCTTTTTCCGTTGTACGGCTCTTGCATTCTTCAAGACAACCTCAGACAACCTCAGACAACCTCAGACAACCTCAGACAATCTCAGACAATCTCAGACAATCTCAGACAATCTCAGACAATCTCAGACAATCTCAGACAATCTCAGACAATCTCAGAC
>NZ_JBHILY010000003.1:18272-87638 GCF_042193555.1 Bartonella sp. PS17NMGDW
AACTATGTGAAAGGCTTTTGAAAAAAATTTCTTCATCGAAAATTTTTACAAGGTATTTTTTTAGATTATATTCTGTTTTCCACCTAAAATGATGATTTTACCACCTGAAACCAAAGAAAAATACATGTCACCTTGCATGCTTTGTTGACTTTCCCCAAAAGGACAAAGCCACCCCCACCGGTCTTTAAATAATGCCAATCGATAAACAACAATCTGTAAACAATCTGGCTTATTATCTAACGGATTTGGCTTGGCTTCCCTCATCAAATGCACCTTGGAATGCATCCCATGCATAAAATTTTAACCGCACCTCAAACAATAGTATTTTACGACACAACAGGATAAACTATTGTCTTACAGATTTTCTCGTATCACTCTCATTCTGTTTCAAGAAGTTGCCTGATAAGCACAAAATGCCATCTAAGAGAGTTCAATGCCTCACCATGTAACGCATCGCCAATCTGCTCTAGCCAACAAAGCGCCCATTTTGAAAGAATAAACGCTTTTTACATACACTCCCAAAAGAAGGAGAGAACCATTTTGCCTTTCCTCACTTTAAATAGACATATCCGTTGACCTCTTCCCACCACCTCAAAGGACGAAGATTTTAGCCCCTATCGGTTTGTAAACAATTCAACTACTCTGAAAGGATTCCGTCTGCTAATCATTTATATGATTCATTGGCATAAGGTTTAACCAAGCAAGCCCTCCACTGAATAGATGTCTCTTCAATACTTAAATGGATCAAGTATTGTATATCTTATTTTCCTTATATCACCAGCTTCAATAATAGTGTTTTAATGACGATGTTTTACGGCATAACAAGATAAAATTTTATCCATGGGCTTTTTGTCATCGCCCACCAGCACCTTAAACCCAGTGCTTTAATAATGTATCACGATACCACAAGAGAGAAGCATTTTGGATAAAGTCTTTATTCCTCAGCAAAAACTCTATGAATAAAGAAAGTTTTTTTGTTCTCTTTTACCCCTACCTTCAATAATCACTGTCTTGATCCTCTAAAGAACAATAGGCAAACTGACCGTTACACATCCAACAAAGGCAGCACAAAAAATAAAATAATAAAGAGAGTTGAGTTTTTTCTAAAGCGCCTCAAAACTTTCTGCACAATATATTCTATAAGACTTTTTCTCATAACAGATATTTTGCAATCATTTTTATCTTTCTCAAAGCTTTCATTCTCAGGCTTTGACAGCATAAATCACCGCCATATTGACAGGGCGTGTTTCATCACCCCCTGTTTTTTGCAACAAGACCTTATGTTCATGCTCTCCTGCAGCCTTCGTTAACCGATCTTTATTGTAGACTTGAGCCAGACTTCTATCATATTCACCGTGATTCATATCCCAAACTACCTTGTCAATCATTGGATAACTATGCTGGTGTTTGCCTGTTGAATCTGTTTTTCCTTCATGGGTATGAGATTTAAAAGACTCTTCTTGTCGACTTCCCAAGCGACGTCCTTTATCAATTGCTTTTCCACTATCGAGCCCCCGTAAAAACATTCCACGCAAATCGGGAACATTGAATGTTGTTCTCCCGTCTCCTTTTCCCCATGTTTCTCCCAGAACAGCAAAGAGATTGGCATAGCTCCTTCGCGAATATTCTTTACCATCACACAGTAACCATCCAGAGGGTATTTTTTCTGTAGCAAAAGTCCCGATAAATCCAGAAGAAAACGTTTCCGGTAAAGGAGGAAAGGGCGGAATTTCAGGAAGTTTTATAGTAGGATTGGTTAAAAACCAGCCATCAGCATTTTTTCCGGCAATATCACGCGTATAGACGATCTCATAAAGCCCCCCTTTTTGAATTTCTCCGCCCTTTAAAGGCATAATACCCTCTGGCGTTGCCATATAAGTTGGTCGTGGAAGTAATTGATTTAAAGAAACATTTGTTATTCCTCTGTTGGCGCCTTGTGCTTTGAAGCGCACAACAATGCCATCCATATAAGTCTCAAAAAAAGACTTTGTCGCCAAACGAAGTGATGTCCTCTCGTTCTTCACATCAACAGTAAACTGTGTTTCAATCCCGCCCCCATTATCCAACAAATATTCTTTGATGCGTTGCATCATAGCGCGAGCACTATCATTAACTGTGCTTGGAGGTTGCCCTTCTGCCCAGTTTATACTCTCGTCGGCATAAGCATTTTCTGATGCGATAATTGACCAATCATAAATCGAACTCATAGAAGATACTCTTTATTCAAAAAGGGAAAACGAGCAAAAAATGAAGAAAAGAAAGCCGCAATTTTATTTTTAGATGCCGGTATTTTCTCCTCTTTCATTTTCTCCATTTTCAGTCCTATTTTGTCATAATCAACATGCAATAATTTTGTTTTTGCATTGACATAAACAGCTTCCGGCTTCACACGCAACACGTCTTGCGCCATAACGCCCTGATAACGTTGTGGATTTCCTTTATAATTAAAGGTATAAAGTGGATATCCCTTTTTCTGCCCCACAGGGATAATATTTTCTTTTGCCCTCACATCACAAAGCCCTAAAATTCCGCCGACCAATCCAAGCACTTGCTGCGCATCACGCAATGGATCTTTTGTCACAGAAGGCATTGTCGTGGATTTTCCGGAAGTCGTTCCGTAATTTCCAGCAGCCTGAGTCCCGACCTGTAACAAGCTTTGCAATCGGTTCCAATCTTGATTATCTTTTTCTGACCATTTTTGGCGTTCAGCATCTAAGATATTTTGACGATTTACATCTTGAATCATGCCCCCTTTCAAAGCATTGCTTTGCACGTTACTCTGCCCTTGATAATAGCTATTTGCCGCATTAACCTGATCATTCTGAGAGCGATCAATCATCTGGTTTGCATTCATCATATTGTTAATATCTTGATTATATTGCTGCGCTGCAGCATTTGTTGCCAAGGCGCCTAGCTCATCGGCCAGCACACCGGTATGAGCCCCAGAGCCATAACGTCCTGCCCCAGACATTGATTGATTAATTGCATCGGAAGTTTTATTCAGAGCATTTTGCAATGCAGTATTAAATTTACTATTGCTTCCAATCCAGCTTCCCTTAGCCATACCGGAAAGATTTGTAGCGCTGTTGGTTGGTGCATTCAACCATTGCGTTACCGTTGGATTGTTATAGAGCCCTGCTGCTTGTTGTAAACCGGTCAGAGCATTTTTTGTCATATCGCTAAGACCAGCGACTCTGTCTCCCTGATAAACGTTTCCGCCAATCCCTTTATTATAAAGTCCAAGTGCATCAGCACTGGCTTGTTTTAAAATATCAGCCGCCCAAGCAGGTGGAGCATTTGTTTGTGTTGTTGTCTGCACTTGAGGTGTGGTTTTTCTACTCATGACTTGAGAACCTTTCTATATTGAATAAGATTACGAGAATATCCGTGATGAGCGAGCTTTTTCGCCCATCCAGTTCTTCCAAACATGTGCATTTCTTCAGCATTAATTGTTCGCGCCCATTTTTCGACTTCATCAATCAACTTGACCAATTTCAGCCCTCCCTCTCCAGCAAGATCAGAGAGAACGACGCATTTTTTTCCCGTATGGGCACTTTCAACTTTGGTTATTGCAAAAGCACTAAATTGGATTTTATTTTTTAAGACCAGCCACAATTGTGCTTGTCCTGTAACGATTTCTTCAGCAATTTTTTCCAGACAAACATCATCAGGAAAGCGCCGAGCATATTTTCTCAATGCAGCATTGAGAGCCTCTTGATAGGGCGCTATTTTTTCCCATGGCCACTGCTCTGTCAAATGAGCAGAATATAAATCTTGACTCTCTTGCATCATAACTTTGGCTCTTTTAGCTTTATCACTCATCTCCCCTTAAAGAACATCCCCCCTACGCATTTCTCATGTTCCATGCCCCCCGCACAATAAAAGAAAAAAAGCCCCATCATCTCTTTGTCACAACAAAAAGGAAACTTCTTCTTTATAAAAATAAGCCATTGTGCAGACTATTTTTCCTTTATCGCAGAAAAGCATGAAGCATGAAGCATGACGCACCACCTTGTTCCTTTGTTTATAAAGGCTTTGGTCTATGAGCATTTATTCTTTAATAATAGGGGCGTGATCCTATCGCATGGTATTACAAAAGGGCATGCCTATCGCATGCCGGCCCGCGTCAATTCCACATCAAATCCGGTGACATGAGTCCAATTCACCCCTTCAGGAATGCGCAATTTAAAGCGATAAAACCGTGCCCTTGCGCGACAATGAATTTGTCCCGTATTATAAGAGGGCTGTTTTTCTGGCAACCAAACAGTTTCCTCTTCAAGAGATTGTCGAAAGCGCATTCCCACAGACAAATAAAACTTTCCACTATTGACTTGAGGCATAATATTTTTCACCCGTGTTATCATGCCATTTGTCTGCCCCATTTCTTGTGATGTCACCACACAAGCCATAGGAGAACCAGAAAACGAACCAAGTCTGCCCTGTTGATCAAATGCCCCCAGAATAGGCGATTCATTTTTCCAAACTTTACTATCGAGAGAAAAGGACAAATTATCAATATTCTTAGTCACAAAATCAAGACCTTCTAGGGTTGTTCCGGCTAAGAAAATAGGCAATATCATTTTGATATCGACGAGAGCTTTTGTCCATTTTTGCAATCCCCAATCATAAATGAGCAAGATACGTTTATGAAGATTCTCATCAGAATCAACCATCCAATAAACACGATTATACACCCCATCGATAGCCGCAGACATGGTATACAAATTATCCTGCCTTGATTTTGCGGTCATCGTTCGATCGACTTTTTCGAACCCAATGGGGATAATCTGTCCATCATTTGTTATTTGATAAAAACCGCCCTCATCGGCAAAGAATGCTAAATCACCGCGACAAACAATTGATTCAGCATTTTTTGCGCCTCTTTTATCGTGTATTTTTTGGAAACTAAAAATAATCTTAGAGCCAGGGATAAAAGAACCGGCATAGATTGCAGAACGCATAAAGATAATTGGATTTGTTGTCTCCGTTGCCCCTTGAACAAATCCGCCATCAGGAAAATCTTGATAATCGCAACTTTTTTTCCCCACGGTCCAAAATTCAGCATCATTTAATCCAGACCAATGAACCCGTCTTGGATGCTCGGTTAATTTCATCAAACAAACGAAATCTCCCCAGATTCGAACAATCCCTGCTTGTGGTGGATTTCCTCCTAAATTTCTAAATCTTTTATCATGATTAATATCAATCACTTGTGGTTTATCATTGGCATTCACCGCAATGATAAAATCACCAAACAAAGCAAAAGACCACGGAGCATCGATATTAGCCAGATAAGATTTTCCTTTTTGGCTAATATCTTTCCAGTTCATTGTTGTATTATCAAGCAAGAAGATTTTTTCTCTTGTCCCAACAATAATGGAAACCCCATTTTTTGTTTTAACCGCAAGAGCGCCTAAAATTGGCTCAGGACAAGGCTCTGATAAAGGTTCAAAACTTGGCATAGGGATATAGGAGCCATCAGCCGGTAACACATTAACAAGTTCATCGGTAAAAATTCCATTGATATCCGCCACATCGGGTCGATAATCAGCGATTGGGAAAAAAGCCATCAAGACCCCCATAAAATCTTTGAAGAGCCTAGTGCCATTCAAAACACCGAGGCTTATTGATAAAAAACCACAAAAGCCCTTAAAACTCTAAAGGCATAAAATTCAACAAAATACACAACCTTAAGTTGACCAACGCATCGAAAGAACGATACCATAAATAATGGCATACCCAGCGCCATCCACCAGCGCCCGACCAAAATCAACCGCCCGCAATCACCCCAACAACTGGGAAAAAGCCTTTAAACTCTCCATAAATCTTTGAAGAGCCTAGTACCATTCAAAACACCAAAGCTTACTGATTGAAACCACAAAAGCCCTTAAAACTCTAAAGGCATAAAATCCAACAAAACACACAACCTTAAGTTGACCAACGCATCGAAAGAACGATACCATAAATAATGGCCACCCCAGCGCCATCCACCAACCCTTCACCATCAATCCCCAGCGCTCATCCAACCATAAGGGACAAACCAGCCATCAACGATTTGGAACAAAGCCTTTTAAAAACGCATTGGGCGAATCTTTGAAGAACCTTTTTGGCGCGATGTTTCAATACGCAAAGCTTGAAGCTGTTCTTGAAAATCTCTGAAAGAAACGGCGGCATATTCAGGATCTTTAAGAATATTTTTATAAAGTTCATATTTTGCCCGTGCTTTAATAAGATCAAAAGCATAAATCAACCAAGGATTATCATCCTCTTTTAGTTGTTCATCGGCAAAATGAACAGGAGCATAAGAAAGCTGTACAGTTTCCACATGTTCTGGTGTTGGAAAGAGTCCTATTTTTTGATCAAGGCACGTATAAAAGAATGGCGTTCCTAGCGCAGGATTCATACCATATTGTTGATGCAACACTTCCAAGGGCTTAAAGAACAACTTTGTTGGTGTTGCATTCTTTGTTGCTAAAAAGACGCCCTCCAAACTCTTTTCTGATTCAATAAAAACTCCCTCTTCTTGCCCATACCATGTTTTACCACTTTGTGTTTTAAACGTCCTTTCTCTTTTTTCATTAAAGAAAAAGGGTTCGCGTTCACACAAACGCAAAGCCGTAAAAATTGAATCTTGAATTTGCAGAGAATATTCCGCTGTTGTATCATCAATTTCATCTTGAATAAGGGCGACCATATAAGCAAAAGTTTTAGAATGGTCTGAATGTGTAAGGTTTAGATTTTGGGGATCAGTGGATAAAGTGGTCATAAGCCTGTCCTTGTTTCTGGAAGCATTTTAAATTTTTCCCCCAACAGATCCCTCTTGTTGGGGGAAGTGAGCAAACATTCGCTTTAAGCGGGTGCTCCATAAGTTGGGATGACGATAGTGCCAAAATCCTGAGCCCCTTGCGTACTTCCTGGCAAGGTAAAGCAAGTTTTTTTCATACCAATAATGGTTTTTGCCGCGACCCCGAATTCTCTTTCATAGTCGAAGAGTTCTTCCACCAATTTATAGCGTGTTGCTCCTCGATCTTTACCAAAAGCAATCACAGCACTCTGCGCACCAAGGAGAACAGCACGACGCACATTTGGTACAGCTTTATTTGCCGTCCCAGATTCGACCCCTTCGGTAATATGTTCAGCTTCGCGTAAAACCACACCATTATACATGCCCAAAGATCCATCATAGAGCGGATTTTTGATACGACTTCCACTATAGATTGCCTTGGTAATATCGAGCCATTGCCCCGCATCTGTGTTGGTTCGCAATTGTGTCACTTGGGTTGGATGAAGATAAAGCACATAGACATTTTCCCCATCGATCCGCACGGGTCTAATTTTAGGATTTGCCAATTTAGCCCGTTCAACAGCTTTATCAATGAGCTTAAGATCAAAAACATCGTTTGATTTTAAATCTTCATCTTTTGTTTTTCCATTAGGGCGCACGACGCGTTTATCGGTTGGTGCCGTTGGTGCATTAAACCCATAATGGACAGGTTTAAGATTAATCGTACGTCCCTCAAAGTTAATAGCTTTTGCAGTATATCCACACACTTGAATGAAGAACATCATACTCAGACGATCTGCATACCAATCAACCAAACCATTTTTTGCCTCGGTACGCAAATCATGGAGAATTCGTTGTTGATCAATCGTTCCCTCATTTTTGACACGCACAGCATGAACGAGTTCATTAATTGCCAAGCGATCATTGAGAAACTGTAAAGCTTCTTCATTACCTTCCAATGTCTGCCCTTCGCTCACCCCATCGCCTAGCAACTGCACACGCAAATTAAAGCTAATAGCATCCCCACTTGCTTTCGTGGTTTCATCTTTTAATTGTACGATACTGTTTGAATCATTTCCAATCAGCGGTGCAATCGGAAGTGCTTTTGAGACTTCTTGATTTAGTAATTTAGACCATGTGCGCACTGCCATTGGGTCATTAAGTCCGATATAAGTTACAGTCATTTTGTCCTCTAAAAGTTTTATTGACATAAAAAACCCGGCAAAGCGCCGGTTGTTAAAACACCACATTTCATTTCAAATGGTGAATAGGTTGTTCGTGAGTTTTATCTAATTTCTGTTAGCGTCTGCCTCCCCCTTATAAGAGCTCTCCTCACCACATCCGTGCTTTGAGAAATCCCCCGTATTCCCTGCGCTAAAAGCCTCTCCACGTTCCCACAAAAAACACTTGCCACATTCTTGTTTTTTAAAATTCTCTTCCCCCCATTAAGCGATTAAAAGAAGCTTTATTTTTAGGATCAGAAACCCAAGCGCTAAACTCTGCTTCTGACATTTTATCAAGCATCTCCAAAGAAATCGGCCCATTTGGCGTCAAGCCGTTATAAGCAGCAAGTGTACGTGCAGAATTGTGTCTTTCCTGTAAATTTTCATCCATGTTATTGGGAACATTTGTGTAGCCAATTTTTTGTGCAATAGAGTAAATCACTTCAGCCGGATTTTGATTTTTTTGCGCACAATCGCGCAAGATCTGTTTCAACTCATCACCAATCAACGCATCAATATTTTTGGGATCTGCCATCTCAGGATAAAGAGAAGCACAAGCTGCCAACTGTTTAGCCCGCATTTCATAAATAAAATCAGCGGCTTGATCAAAATCATGATGCTTTTGTTTAACACTTGCAACAGACTGCTGAAAAAACGCATGCAACTGTTCTGCTTCGCGAGCCAGAGAAGGTTGTTGTTTTTCATGTAAAAGCCCTTGTTTTTGGAGTGTTTTTCCCAACCATTGCATATAGCCCATAAAGTCTTTTTGCGGATCTGGCGGACCATCTTCTCCCCCTTGAACTTCTTTTCCAGCCTTTTGCGAAGAGTCCTGTTTTTGATGCATTTGCCCTTGGAAATTATCTTCAAGAGTTTTTTCTTCTCTTCCAATTTCACCGTCTTCTCCCTCTTGTGTTGAGAGTAGATAATCCTGTTTCAATTGGTTTTGTTCTGCTAGCGTTAAGTGTTCTTGATCCATGACATTAGCCTTCTCTTTTTTAAAACAATAAAATCAAATTTTTCAGATAAAACAGCCCCATAAGCATTTGTCCCCTTAATGCTTACCCATCATCACTTAGGCTCCAGCATTCTCCTCACATGGCTCCCCCACCATGACAGCAAAACACCTCCCACCATATCCCCGCCGTGACAGCAAGACTCTATTAAAGATGTTTCCCAACACCAACACTACGGCTCAACACAACAGCTCTTCTGAGATAAAGAGAGGCGACATTGCACGACATAAGCAACATGGGTAAACTATGGACATTGTTTAGATAAGCAACTTCTGATAGATGAAATTCATCCAAGAGAGCGCATCATAAAGCATCCTATTGTTGAGCCTTTACTGTCTGCAACATCTGCATTATCTGCTCTGTTCCCATATTACCCCCCATCTGCGCTGAGGCATTTTGCTCTTCTTGAAAAGAGTTTTGCGCCTTTATCGCAATTTTATGAATAAGTGAAGCCGGTAAAGGCGAATAGCGTAAGAGATCGAGCATAATTTCAGGCGTTGCAAAATTTTGCATCAAAGGAAGCAATTGCATGATCAGTGCAAAAGTACGCTCTTTTTCATTAAGACTTGTTGGCGCATCATCCACGACAATATCATATTCCAAACTTGTCACCATTTCGCGTGTCAGTGGAATATACTGGGCATTTTCATCACCAGCAATACGAACCAGCCGCCCATCGGACAGATAATTTTGAATAAGATAGAGAATAATTTTCCCCTGTCGTTGCCGATATCGACGCAACCCATCAAAAAAGGAAGCCAAAAGATTAAGTGACGATTGTCGCCGTTGTTGTTCAAGAACGCCAGGCTGATTGACAGCTCGGGTCCCAATAAATTCAGAAGACAACCCCGTCACCTGTTCAAGTGCGCTCTTTGCTTCATTAAACAATTGGAAAAACCCTTGCGGAAATTGTGCCACGGGTTTAGGCTGAATTCTTCCCCCAGACACAGCACCACTTTTCAACCAAGTAATACTATCAGCTCTAGCCCAACTCTCGACGGCTTGTCGATCATCATCAAAAGCATCGCGCTCCGCCATAATTCCGCCTTTTGATTGGCTATTGAGCAAATGCATCACTTGACTAAAATATTTGTTTGCCCACCGTTGTGGATCTTTTGTAGGGCGCACAAGTCCGTAAAAGTGCCGGCTTAACTTATCAAAAGTACCGGTAATACACTCCCATCCCAATTGATTGGGTGGAACCAAGGGCTTATCAGGCGCTTCAAGCAGCTTTCTGCCTAAAAATGCCCTTTTGACAATTTTTCTGTTCAACCTTGTTGCTTGAACATGAGGAAAGGTTTTACTTAAATTTTGGAAATCTTGCTCTGAATAATCGATAAACTTTCCACTTTGAGGCTCGAGAACTTTATAAATCACTTCGCGTTCAAACCAGCGACATTCTACCAATGTCACCATTTTAGGACGTTGATAGGTCCCTCCCTCTTCCCACTCTCCCTGATATCCCCTCTCGGACTGATAACTTTGTGTCATCCCATTGCTGGTTGGGTGTAAAAAACTCTGATGTTTAACCCAATCAGCATTAAGATCACTCCAATGAACATTGGGAAACATTTCTTCAGCCACAGCAAGGGGTTTTTCATCAATATACCACAAGCGTTGTGCATCAATAAGATTAGGCTTAACAGCACTTGCATCCCACACCATTTTCATAGGGTCGAGCCGCGCAATGATTGGTTTTCCTTGTGGATCTTCTTCATAATCAAGGCGTGTATCTGTCCACCCCATTCCGCAAATAATTGCATCTTGAAAGGCATCGGAATCTTCGTATTCCCCATCGGCTTCATCACGAAACCACTCAGCCGCCCCTGTCAAAATCTGGTTTGCAAAGGCTGCTCCTTCTTGTCGTGGAATAAATTGAACTTGCCTTTTATTATTGCGCTCAGCCCCAATCACGGCATTAATTAAAGGCGCAATACGGTTAAAAGTCATAACCGGTCTGTTTTGTTCGTGCAAGACAGCCAAGTCTTGCTCATTCCATTGCCGTCCATTATAAAAATCGTAATCTTCTTGGGCATTTTTTCGCCATTTTTCGACATGGGCAATATCATCCTGATACCACCCCACGAGTTTTTTAAAAAGTGCTTGATTTTCAAGCGTTTCGATTTGATTAAAAGTAGAATCTGTAGAAATATTCATTAAAAAGCCATCCATGACGTTTGAGAATGGTGAAACGAGCGATAGGTATTTTTTCGCGCTCTAGCATGCGGCTGTTCATAAGCCACACACATCAGTCCAAAGGCATCGGCCCCATGGCTAGCCCAATCATGTTCAGCGCCTAGTCCGATATTGCGCTGTTCGTCGCGCTTTTCATGATACCAAGCAAGCGCTTTTCTACCCGCACATGTCGTTTCACGATTAAACCATAGTGCAGGAAACAATCGCCTTACGGCTTCGATACGCATTTTCACAGCGCCTGTTCCTTGATTAGGGATCACTTTAGTTTGAAAACCGGCTTGTTGAAGTGCACTTTCAAAACTCACATTATAAACACGATCTTTTGTTGCGCCATCATGAGGCAAAACCATGAGAGCCTTTTCATATCCCCTTTGAAAGACCCAGCCCACATGCTCTGAGAGAGGCTGTCCTTGGGCTTCATAATAATCGAGCACTCGAATTTCCCGTCCAACAAATTGCGCAACCCACAATGCGGTAGCATCAGCCTTTGCTCCTGTTCCCCCGATATCCCAAAAGATTCTCACCTGCATCAAAGGATCACGTGGAACGGTGGTAATCCGCCCTTCCATTTCGGCTTCGAGAAGACATTTCTGATAATAAGCCCCTTGGACAGCTTGAAGATATTCGCCTTCCCAAATATGGTTATACTGCTCTGGTCTTTGCTGCAAATCGTCCATTCGATCACGATTGAGTTTTTCAGGAAATTGCGGATTATCACGCCAATTAATTTCTGCCCCTTTGATATGAGGATTATCGACATTTCGGAAACGTTTTTCCACGGGTGCATTTTCATGGCACGGATTCCATGTGACCCATAATTCTGCATTCCAATCTTTTCCTTCTTCGCGCAAAGTTGGAATAAGTGTTTGCCAAGCAGTCTCAGTGACCGGCTCCGCTTCATCGACCCAACAAAGGAAAACGCGCCCCATTGATTTAATACTTGCGATATTGCGATCAAGCCCAGCAAACACATAGACAATCCGTCCATCTTTTGACTTAATATATTTATCGCCGATTTCATAATAGTCTTGTAAAAAAGGGTAAGATTCGATAGCGCGTTTAATTTCTTCCAAAGAACTTTCATTGAGAGAATTTTGAAATTGCCTTGCACAAAGAATAATCCCGCGTTCTCCAGCCATTCCATGGCGATATCCCACAACAGCCGACATCAAAGCAAAAGAACGTGTTTTTCCAGAACCCCGTCCTCCCCAAGCGGCTCGCACATCTGCTTTTCCAGTAAAAACAGGAATAAGCTTTGGAATAAGAGCCACTTGAGCCGTTTTCTGCTCCATTTTTTGAGAAATTTTCTGAACAATTTTCATTATAAATTTTCATACTTTAGCAATAATTGCGCTTCACCCTTTTGCTTATCCCAAGTTTAATTCTCCCAGAACAATTGAAAGAAAAGAGCAATTAAAGGAAAAGAGCAATTGAACGCAAAACGCCCTTCTCAAAAGCAGCGCTTTACCTTCCTTCATCCTAATACTCAATGAATTTCACTTTTTTGCATGAAGCCCCCCCTTCAACCCATTTGAACCCCTTTGACCACTTTGGACCCCGTATATACACGATATGCGCCCCCAAGGGTCCTTAAATCACAAGGGTCCCTATTCTCCCCCCAAACCGCCCCTCAAACACCGCGCCTGTCATCCCCCAACCACAAGCACGGCATCCCCCACCAAAACACATGCATCCCGCAAGCGCATAACACTTCTCTCAAGTTTCACGCCCTTCATCCCTCAAAACACTGTCCCATATCCACCACACAAATACCCTGTACAAAATCCCCTCCAGCACACACCCTTACGCCTCATTCACCCAAACCACTTCCAAGTATCACGAGCACCTACAAGCACGACAGCCTCTGCTTCAATCCCCTCAAGACAGGCAATCACCAAAGCAGCCCCCTTCCAAGATGTCACCCCGCATCATCCACCTCAGCCTAACATTTTTCAATATCACAAACCTCCGTCGCCGAGATATCATGCTTCTCCGGTTCGCTATTTTTTGCATTCACTGGTACAATCTCAATACGCGAAACTGTTTTTGATATCTCCACACCTTCAATAACGAGCAAAGACCAAACCTTCACAAAAATCCAAAACAGTAGATAACATCACGCCCTCTAAGCATCGTACCTCTAGGGTATCACCTCTTCAGCCACACGCCCCTCTGTCATCGCCCATAAAATCCGGCGTCCCTACATAGGAAGCCCAAATATCTCCCACCGAAATATTCCTGCCCTCCAGTAAATACCCAAACATCACAGCCTTCTCTTCAAGCCTCCGTCGCCGAGATATCATGCTTCTCCGGTTCGCTATTTTTTGCATTCACTGGTACAATCTCAATACGCGAAACTGTTTTAACCTGCCCTTCTCCAGTCCCCTGAAGAGGCAACACTTTTGCAAGAAGCGAAAAAAACGGTACGGGATTGTTTAGAGCATGATATTGAAGATAAGACACCAGCCCATCTTCACCATAGTGATAGCCAGCCTGCTCCGCCGCAGTCAGAAGAGCTTCATTAAATCGCTTTGTTGTTTTATTCAAAGACCCTTTTTTCCGCCCTCTTCGACGTAAGGGAAGACAATGTTCATCTACCATCATCATGTTCCTTCCAACTAAAGAGAAACCAAAACCTCAAACACAAAAAATGATATGAAAATCAGGAATGAAACCTCAAAAGCAACCAGCAATTTTAAAAAAATGGGACACATACTAAAAGGTAAAAAACACCCACAAAGCACAAATTCTCTGCTCCTTTATTTACAGATCAACGTTTTTACGCTTTTACATTATTACAGAACAAAGCCAAATGAAACTCCCAAACCACCACCCCGCTCCACTTTGTAAACACTGGTCTGTTAACAATCCCACTTTTTATCGAGCACATTGCATTTGGGCAACCACCTCTCACCACCCCTCAAAGAATGCTGTTTCACCAGACACGGACAGATAACCCCTACCCTCCAATATCCAGACACTCTCACAAAAAGCAGCGTATAAATTGATACGCTTGAAGGTCCATCGACGGCATATCCTTGCCTCTAATGCCCCCATCTCACCCTACCCCAAATGACAATATTTTACAGCATAAGGCATAAGAAGATAATGAGATAATTTTTAAGATACAAAAAAATGCTCTCATTTTCCAAATCTTTTAATTGTTCTTGCCAATCCCTTGAAATTACTTTATCACTCAAAGGATATTTTGGTCGTCTACGCAGCGATCAATAAGGGATAGTAAAGCCCTAAGCTCTAGCGTAAGAATGAACCCACTTTGTGGGTGTCCCGGGATTCCGGGAGATTTTGCTATGTCCAGGTGTGATAAGCACTAAAAGCAAAAATGCTGACTAGAGCTCAGTACTTTACTACTCCCGGAATACCAATGCGAGGGCGCTCGCAACCGGAGGGGAGCTTGAAGTGCAAATTAAGAATTCACATTTCAACGACATTTCAATAGGTAAAAAAATCCGTTATAGAAGAATTTCAATGGGACTTTCTCAAAAGGAATTAGGAAGCCATTTAGGCGTCAGTTTCCAACAAATCCAGAAATACGAAAAAGGTTTAAATCGTGTAAGCGCAGGATGTTTGCTCGAAATTGCTAAAAAACTAGCAGTTCCTATTACCTTTTTTTATACTGATATTTTTGCAGAAGAAGATATTCCCACAAAAAGAACTCTCTTACACCACGATCAAGACACCTATAGCGAAAAAGAACACGCCCTTTTGAAAAACTTTAGAGAGCTCCAGCCGAAAAAACAAAAAGCAATTTTGTGGTTGATTTCTGATTAAACAAAAGCGCACCTATCGACATCCCTCACCAATATATCCAACACCCTTAAAATATAAGCTTCGGATCACGACACCTCAAAGAATGCAGTTTCATCAGACAAGACAGATAAGCCCTGCCCTAAAATATTCCTTCACACACTTTTCTCCAGTCAACGCACTTAACACCCCTCTTCATCCCAGCTTTTCCCGCTCCACTCACAAATGCATCTCTCCTGGTTCTCTGACCACATTCCATACCATGATAAAAGCATACACAAAGTACAAATCCTCCGTTTCACTTTTACAGATTCACATTTTTACGCTTTTACATCATTACAGAACGTAAGCCAAACGAAATATCCACCACCCCGCACCGCTCTGTAAACACGGGTCTGAAACAATCTGATTTCTCGTCTATCAGATTCCCCTGCTGATTATTTCATATGGTTATCACCGCCCCCAAACAATCCTATTTTGACAGTATAACAAACTAGAAAACATTTTAATTTTCTTGCCAATCTTCTGAAACTACTTTATGAATTAACTTGTGTTTTTGATTGTCCACGCAACGGTCAAATAGGGATTTGAAAGCCCGAACGCTCAGTACATAAATTTATCCCACTTTGTGGGTGTCCCGGGATTCCGGGAGATTTTGCTATGTCCAGGTGTGATAAGCACTAAAAGCAAAAATGCTGACTAGAGCTCAGTACTTTACTACTCCCGGAATACCAATGCGAGGGCGCTCGCAACCGGAGGGGAGCTTGAAGTGCAAATTAAGAATTCACATTTCAACGACATTTCAATAGGTAAAAAAATCCGTTATAGAAGAATTTCAATGGGACTTTCTCAAAAGGAATTAGGAAGCCATTTAGGTGTCAGTTTCCAACAAATCCAGAAATACGAAAAAGGTTTAAATCGTGTAAGCGCAGGATGTTTGCTCGAAATCGCCAACATCCTAGAAGTCCCTATTACCTTTTTTTATACTGATATTGCTACAAAAGAAGATATTCCCACAAAAAGAACTCTCTTACACCACGATCAAGACACATACAGCGAAAAAGAACACGCCCTTTTGAAAAACTTTAGAGAGCTCCAGCCGAAAAAACAAAAAGCAATTTTGTGGTTAATTTCAGATTAGACAAAAGCGCACCTAGCGACATCCCTCGCCAATATCCCCTCTGCCTAAAGCCTTTCCCGCCTGATACCACCACATCTCAAAAAACGGTTTACAGCACCGGTTTACAACATCATAGGATAACAAACACCAAAACCTTGGAAAAACATCCCCACCCCTCTCACAGAATTTTATCAAGAGATCTCTTCTGATTTAAACGCACAATTCCGATTGTATCATTATGATACCTTTTTACATTTACCTTGTCAAGTTTTTATATTTTTCTTTTGATATTTTTGTATTTTTCTTTAAGGAATCCACATCCATCAAAACACCTCTCATAAAAAACACAATGTCCAAAACAACAAGAGCTAAAACAGGATTGCCCCTAATAGGAGTGCCCCTAAATAGGATTATTATTGTATTTCTCATTCACCCACTTATTAAAAAAACATTTCTCAATGCTTCTCACACCCATTTCACGGATATCCCCCATACAAATATAGACGCAAATATAATTGTTAAATTTCGCATAGAATATAAAAGCCAACCACGATTTTTCTCTCTTCACACCTCTTTACACATCCCCTCTTTACAACATCACCCCTGCAATCTATTCACAGCTATTCCCAAACTCTTCTCTCTAGCCAACACACGAACAGCACTCTTCATTTCCCTCCATTCACACACTCTTCACCTCCCCAATCCTTCTCACCCCTCGACACCATGACAATATATTGATTTATAAGAAATAATTTAGCGTTATTGATACTGATTGAGAGTTCCAAACATCGTAAGATTCTCTCATTTCAAATCTCTCCCATGTTGAATCAATCAAAATCACTCGCTTGCACGTCAAAAGCAGGGGAGAGCCCGTATGGATAAAAAACGATTAAGAAAGGAATAAAAATGGCTCTTATGAACCGTCTCAAGTGCCAAAGGCTGTAGCCAACACCCACGAGCTAGCAAATATAATGATGATACCGACTTGCTTCTTCATAAGCGTAAAGATAGGAGTGCTCAATGGATTTATCATTATACCATGACAAAAAACACGCACAATACACAAAGCACAAATCCTCCGCATCATTTTACAGATCAACGTTTTTACGCTTTTACATCTTTACAGAACGTAAGCCAAACGAAACTCCCAAACCACCACTCCGCACCGCTCTGTAAACACGGGTCTGAAACAATCTGATTTCTCGTCTATCAAATTCCCCTGCTGATTATTTCATATGGCTATCCCACACCTCAAAGAAGGCTATTTCATCAGACAAGACAGATAAGCCCTGCCCTAAAATATTTCCCACAAGCTCTTCTCCAGTCAACACGCTTAACACCCCTCTTCATCCCAGCTTTCTCCGCTCCATTCACAAGAGCCCGTGTGGATAAAAAAAACGATTAAGAAAGGAATAAAAATAGCTCTTATGAACCGTCTCAAGTGCCAAAGGCTGTAGCCAACACCCACGAGCTAGCAAATATAATGATGATACCGACTTGCTTCTTCATAAGCGTAAAGATAGGAGTGCTCAATGGATTTATCATTATACCATGACAAAAAACACGCACAATACATAAATCCATAAGTTTTTCGCTTCACTTTTACAGATCAACGTTTTTACGCTTTTACATCTTCACAGAACGCATCCAAATGAAACTCCCAAACCACCACGCGACAATTTGATAAAAACAAAACACCTTTCAACAATCTCAAACAACAGATTTCCGTAAAGAGTTCATATGAATTTGATTGTTTAGATCTGACTATTAAATTGGTATATAGAGCCGTAGAACAGAAAGTAATTTTCTATAAGACAGAAACGATAAAAGCGCTATATAACTGAGACAGAACATGAAGAATTGCAAACAGATAAAACGATATCTCTTCTCATTACAATACTGAAATTGTAAACGAGACGACGGATAATTGTCGGCTGAATATGTAATTTTCACATCTGTAAATTTTTATTGATTAATTCAATCCCAACATTTCCCCTGAAACACATTTCTTCATTATCTACTTCTTTGAGACAAACCGGTAAAGGCGTTTCATCTATTATAAGTACGGACATAATAACGCGTTACTCCAGCCTCATCATAAGAAACCATAGACATGATACCTATCTTTATTGGCGTTATTTGATAAGTCAAGATTACACCATTTTGCTGTTTGTTTGGTTGATCTGTATAGATCACATTATATCCATTCCGTCGCAACAGATCAATAAATACGGGAGTAAAGTTGTCTCCTGTTTTATTTTTTTTCACAACAAGTGTTGTTGTAGCGGGCGGTAAAGGTTTTTTAAGATTATGAACAAAATCGTTAGCAATTAATTTTACATCATCTTGCGTAATATTTGGACTGACATAACTTGATGAATAATTATTGATAGATGCACAACCAGCCACCAATACAAGCGGTAACGGAAATAAATATTTTGACATCTTAACTCCCCTATTAATTGCATTCTCTCCTGAGAAGCTCCTACACCAGAAATAAGAGCATCCTTTCAAAGAATAGCCTTAACAACATACTGCTTTACAATCAAGCATTCGTTAATCACTTTCTCGCTTATTAAAAAAACGACCACCATCTCTCATAGTACTCAAAGCTTATGTTTAAGACACAAAATATATATGTTAAAAGTACGAAAAAACACATGTAAAGAATGTAGTATACATATAGTACATGTATACTTACTTTCATGGAGTGTTGCATTACATAAACCAACCCACAGCACCCTTCATTTCCCCTCCATTCACGAAGACACTTTCCCCCAATCCTTCTCACCCCTCCATATCATGACAAAAAACACGCACAATACATAACCCCTCTACTCCTTTCTCACAGACACATTTTTACGCTTTTACATCATTACAGAACAAAGCCAAGGAAAGGTTTACCACCCCGTACCACTCTATAAACAAAGGTCTGTAAAGAATTCAAATGCTTGCCTAGCAAGTTTCCACCAATGCCCACTCTTTCGTTTCAGATCACCCCCTTCAAAGAGCGGTGTTTTTACCTCATGAATAAGATAATGAACGAACCGTCTTTAGAAAAAAGAAACGGCATGGAGATATCAAATATATCAATGGTCGTCATCGACTGTCGTGTTAAGAGGTGTTAACTCTTTATTTTTCTTAATTTTTACAACGCCAATCATTCCCGTGGAAATAATGAAGGCAGACATCGCTAAAAAAGAGCTTAACAATCCCACAAGCGCCAAAAATCCAGCAATAAAGCCAGACATTGCTTCCGCAGAGTTCGCTAAAGTTGAAAAGGTTCCAAAACTCTTACCAAAATCTTCACGACGAGAATATAATTGAATAGCTGAAACTAAACCAATATCCACAAAGGCACCAATAAATCCTAAAACAAACGCTAACACGAGAAGGAATTTTAAATAAATTTCTGCAGCTAAGGGCATAACAAACAGAATAACCCCATAAAGAAGCCAAAATACCATGAGCTTCAACGATGTAATATTTAATATAATTTTATGATATAACAAACCACCAACAATAGTTCCAACAGCCATGAGAGAAAAAATATAACTCACAAGGCTCTCCTCTCCCCCTATAGAGAGAACAAAAGCTGGAATTAAAAATCTTAAAATAGCACCCGTAAAGAGAATAGCAAACGACGATCCAACCAGCGTAATAAATAAATGTTTATTTTCAGTAGAAATATATTTAAGATATGAAGCTGTTTCTCGATAAATTTTTATAAAATTGAATGATTTATTCTCGCTTGAATTTAAATTCATGAGATTAAATAACACGATAATAGATATAAAATAGGTAAAAAAATCAAAAATGAGTACTGCCGATTTATTTGCTAAAAAAAGCAGTAGGGAACAAACCAAAGGTCCAATGACGGCTGCAGTTTCCATGATAATTTGAGCAATGCTATTGGCCTTTGTAAGATCTTTTATTGAAAACATTCTGGGAATAGCAGCTTGAAAACTTGGTTGGAAAATACTTCTTCCTATCGTTGTACATATTGCTGCAACAATAAGAACAATGATATGTGCCGTACCTGTTATAGTGGTTATAAAAACGAATAATGAAGCTAATAATCTAACAACTTCACTTAAGATCATATTTTTCTTCAAAGAAAAATTATCCGCTAACCAACCTCCTATAGGGCCAAAAAAGAGAAAAGGGATAAATCGAAAAAAATACACAAGACCTATAAAAAAGGTGTTATCTGTTAATTCTAAGACCAGTAAAACAAAAACAACTTCATAAGCATAATCACCAACTTTAGAAATAAAGAGAGAGCAAAAAAGAGCTAAAGGACTCTTTTTTAAAAATAAATTCATACCAACCATCCAATGTTAAACTTTTCTACACTTAAAGTTACACTTCCTTCGATACAATTGGTGATATGAACTTCAGAAGAGTCTTTTATTCTAATAAATCACTTAATAAGTTAAGTGAAAATTTTTAAAGAAATACTCCTCTTGATATAAGCATTTAGACCAATATCAAGTAATATATTAATTTTTCTTTCTTATTTGCTTTAAAAAAGAAAGAATGTAAAAATTATGAGATCAAAATCTGCTATATTATTATATTGACTTCCAGCCCACGTCTCAAAGAATGAAAATTCCCAACCAGAACTAGTCTACAATCCCACGTCAAAAAGCAGCTTTCCCCACAAAATAAAGCTTACACCCAACCACTCCTCAAACGACAGCACTTCGTCAGGCTCAACAAATCAAGCCCTCTCTCCTTAAACCACCATCCTTCACGCATCTCTTTGCAATACCCGCCTTACCCACACTCTCCTCCTATCCATGCGCACTCTCTTCATTCTCCATTCCCCTTTTTCTCTCCCATCACACACTTAACAACTGAACACCCCTCTTCCTCTAAACTTTCCCCTCCATTCACGAAAACACTTCCCCCAATCCTTCTCACTCCTCCATACCATGACAAAAAACATGCCCAATATGAATTGGTGAATATTTCGTCTTTTTTGTAGATAGAATTACTTATAGGTAACAGTTTTAACATCATAGCTGGGTACATACTGTTAACATCATATACTTCAATTCCATTATATATATGTCCCCCTGTCTTGATTAAAAAAACAAAGCCACCTTTATATGCATTTCTTAATATCTCATCATCATTTAATTCTAAAGTAGGTGTTAAAAAAGTTGCTTTTGTAATTTCCGATAAATTGTTCATTACAGGGCTTGGTAAAGTATCGTATTTTTTTAAAGTATCCTTTTTTAATAAAATGTCTTTAAACCATATCTTTTATGATATCATCTTCAGCTTTTGAGAAATTATTTTTTAAATCAGTCTTTTAGCACTGCTCTCTTTAACAATATTTCTTTTTAAATTAGTTATTATATTTATTGTAGTGAATTAACTGATTTTCAGTTTCTGGATACGCTTTAAAATAAAAAGCACTATTTGGAATTGATTCATTATATTTATGGGCACAAACAGCAAAGTTTTCTTTTTTTGTTTAAACTTTTTTTCTGCTTGCCATTTTTTTAATTCTCTGCTAGCTTCACACACATTCTTAGTAGTGACGGTTTCCGAAGGTGCGATTTCCTCCATCGCCTTTATACCTAATGAAGTACTAAGATATGAATGTGCATAATTTATACGTTTTTTTAAGTTTTGCAGATCAGTTTTTTTGACATTGTTTACCCCAATGTTGAGAATTTTTTCCGCTATTGAAGCCCTCTGTTCCCGCAGAGGGCTTATTTTTATAATAAGGTGACAAGTATAACTTGTATCATCTATTTTTTCTTGTAATAAATTAATAAATTTTTTCACCATTAAAACATCTGTTTACAATTTCATAATCTTTAAACTCATAAGTTTTTTGTTTCTGGATTAGAAAATTGAACTTGCATTCTTATTTTAAAGTCAAGTCTCATTAGCAATACCGTGTATTTTATTACATAGTAAGCTCTATTATCGTTACTAGATTTAGTTAATTTTACTGATAAAATTAGGCCCATATTTTGACTGGTGGTTCCAAATTTAGAGACAATATCAAAAAATCTCGAATAGCTGTTCTTGCTATGACAAATAGAACTTTTTTATCATCAAAATACAGAACTGTTTGTACAGTATTAGTCTTTTTGTCTAAACTAGGAAGTTCTGCTTTACCTGCTGAATAACCTAGTACTTTAAATTTAAAATCAGCTTAACTATACATAAATCCATAAATCTTTCGCATCATTTTACGGATATACGTTTTTACGCTTTTACACATTCACAGAATAAAGCCAAACGAAACTTCCAAACCACCACTCCGCACTGCTCTGTAAACACGGGTCTGTAAACGAACAAAGCTTTTTGCCTAGTACCCTTACAGTCTTCAGACACCCCCCTCAAACGACAACACTTCATCAGGCTCAATAAATCAAGCCCTGCCCTCAAATATTCTAGCTCTTCACCCCCCCTCAAAGAGCCGTGTTTTACGGCACAATAGAATAGAAAATTTTTGATTTTTCTTGCCAATTTTCTGAAATTACTTTAACTTAAAGTGTAATTTTGGTCGTATACGCGACGATCAATAGAGAACTGAAAGCCCGAAACCTCGATACATAAGAATGAACCCACTTTTGTGGGTGTCCCGGAATTCCGGGAGATTTTGCTATGTCCAGGTGCGATGAGCACTAAAAGCAAAATGCTGATTCGAGGTCAGTGCTTTCAGGCTCCCGGAATACCAATGCGAGGGCGCTCGCCCCCAGCGGGGGGCTTGAAGTGCCAACCAAAAATCCATATTTCGCACTTTTTTAAAAAGTACCCAATTTTATAGTCTTTGAGATTATTTTGATTTTTCTTGCTAATCTTCTGAAATTACTTTATCACTTAAAGTGTAATTTTGGTCGTCTACGCAACGATCAATAGGGATTAAAAACCCGAAGACTTGACACATAAATTTATCCCGCTTTGCGGGTATCCCGGAATTCCGGGAGATTTTGCTATGTCCAGGTGCTTTGGCACTAAAAGCAAAAAGCTGAGTCAAGTCAGTGTTTTTAACTCCCGGAATACCAATGCGAGGGCGCTCGCAACCGGAGGGGGGCTTGAAGTGCCAACTAAAAATCCACATTTTATCGACATTTTGATAGGCAAAAGAATCCGTCACAGACGCATTTCAATAGGGCTTTCCCAAAAAGAATTAGGGAGCCATTTAGGTGTCAGTTTTCAACAAATCCAAAAATACGAAAAAGGCTTAAACCGTGTAAGTGCCAAATGTTTACTGGAAATCGCTCAAAAACTAGAAGTTCCTATGAACTTTTTTTATGCAGATATTGCCACAAAAGAAGATCTTCCCACAAAAGAAAATGCCTCACACCACAATCAAGAAACCTATAGCGAAAAAGAACACGCACTTTTAAAAAACTTTAGAGAGCTCAAAGCGAAAAAACAAAAAGCAATCTTGTGGCTAATTTCTGATTAAGCAACAGCGCAACGATCAACGTTATTCCATTCATATCCCCCCCTTAAGTCAAATTCAAACCAGCTTCCCCTCAAACAACAGCACTTCATCAGGCTCAATAACTCAAGCTCTGCCCTCAAATATTCTAGCACACCACACCCCTTCAAAGAGCAATGTTTTACGGCAGACTAGGATAATCAGCTGCATTTTTGTTGTCACTTATAATTTTCCAGTGACTTTTGAATGCCTCAATTAGTCTTTTTATAGCACTTTCACTCTTTTTAAAGCTTCTTTCTCTGCTTCTTCTTTTAACTTCATGTCATTAGCGACTTCATACCTTTTTATTGTTTTTTCAATCTGATCATCAGTCCCTGCTTTAAAAACAATCATTGTTTCAAACGGACGAAATAATGACGATTGCGAAATATGAAAAAAGATATTCGTGCGCAAATTGTTTGGATCAAACTCGCTATACCCTTTTATTTTTAAGTCATCGATAGATATCGCTTTTTTTGACATGGCAAGACCAATAACATCGCTATTTCTCTCACCAAAATTTTGTACTTTTAAAAGGTTATTTTTAGCGTCATCAACTGTCGACATATTCATGACTTCGTTAAGAACTTGATCATTTATATCAAATTGAGCATTGCTGACAAAAATGAATACAAGATCACGCAAAGAACAAGCTTTTTGAAAATAACAAGCATTGTACAAACGTGAGCGAATCCCAAGACATCCGACTGCTTGTCGAATGATTTTTATAGCGAGCTCATATGATTTTTCATCTAAACGAAGATCACGAATGTCTGGAATGTAGATTTCTTGTGTTTCTTGTAACGGTGCAACTTCACTGTTTAATGCACGATCAATAAGCTTTTCTAACCAATTGTAACTCTCACTATTATCCTGCTCTCTGACAGACGATCTAATCTCTTCTAAAAGATTGTCCAGCCCATACTCTTCTCTAAAAGCACGCTCTCTTCGATCACACGTCATCGTAAATGTATGGGTATTTTCTCGTTTGTCCGGTATAGATGATGCGTCAATTTCTGGATCATTCACTTTAAATGGATCAACGCTTTCTCCACTTTTAACAGGTATCCAATGCTCACCTCTAATAGTATCAGAAATTCTCTCCCCTTGCTTCTCCCTAAAAGAAAAGCCTTGTTCAAGAAACATCTTTAATGGATTGGAATCGTCCGGTGTTAACGGCATATCCCGTATTAAAAAGTCCAAAATTTCCTGTTGAAGCTTATCATCACTTATTAACGAATCTTTCCTATCCTCATAGAAATCCTTTAAGCCTTCTGGAATATGCCAATTGTAACTCTTAACTTCCTTTGCAAACCAGCTGTTAATTAATTCCTTGTTTGTGGCTAATTTCATGAGATTATACCCCCCGCTTAAATTTCAAATGATCCTTTTTATCAATAAATCCAAATACAGTTTTTATTAAAACTCTTGAAAAAAGTTCATTATCTTTTTGTTTTACTTAGTATTTACCATATTATAGTTTATTGGTAAATAAGTAAAGTAAAGTAAATTAAGATATAGATGATATTTTTAATATACACCTTCACTTAAACTTGCTTTTATAACAACGAATAGCGAAAATTTTAACCAAAACAAGTTAGGGTCTTGTTTTTTAAGTCTTTATCTTGATTAAAAAACTACAAAAGAGCAAACTTGATTGTGCAGATAATCATGCTTCATTATCTACGAGCCACTAACAAGAGTGCAATCAATCAAACAGTTTTAAAAAACTTTTAGCAAAATTTTAAAGCAGAAAAACGCATATCACCGAAAAAAATGAGAGAGCAGTGCATTTTACGCATCCTCCACCTTTTGCTTAAACAGCAAAACTCCAACCCATCGTCAAAATATCTTCGTCTAAAATCCCCCATGCCACAGATCAGCCCCCTCAAAGAGCAATATTTTACGGCGAATAAACGGCATTTCTCTTTAACGCTTTTACGCACAAAGCAATAAAGCAATAAAGCAATCCCGCTTGTGACTTCACTTATAACATTGCAAGAAAATAGCTTTCACGACAAACAGAAGTAAAAGAATCCTACGATATTCGAGAACGCTCATTTAACATGCAAAAAAACCGACCACTCCCTTTGCTTTGCAATAAAACACCGCTGTCTCATCGTGAATTTTCTAAATCAGCACGCCTCAAAGAGCGGTGTTTTATCACATAATAGGATTATCACCGCTCTTTATAGCGTGAATTTCTCCACACTTAATCTTCAGGCAAAAATTCCAACCGATCGCCTTGTTTTATAATTCTCACCGTTGTTTCATCGTGAATTTTTCCAAACAAGATATTTTCCGCCAGTGGGTCTTGAATTTCTTTTTGGATAATCCGTTTAAGCGGACGTGCACCATAGAGAGGATCATAGCCTTTATCGGCAAGAAATTTCCTCACCTCTGGTTCGATATGCAAAGTTATTTTGCGTTCATTGAGCAAATTTTGCAAATGTTCTATCTGAATATCGACGATCGCTTCCATATCGTGACGTTGCAGCCTTTGAAAGAGAATAATCTCATCAATACGGTTTAAAAACTCCGGACGGAAAGCCGCTTTCACGACATTCATAACATCATTTTTTGCCTGATCGGTTGTTTGTCCTTCAGGCAAAGCGGTTAAAAATTCAGCACCAAGATTAGAAGTCATAATCAGCAAGGTATTGCGAAAATCGACAGTACGTCCTTGACTATCGGTCAAACGTCCCTCATCAAGCACTTGCAACAAGAGATTAAAAATATCCGGATGTGCTTTTTCAATTTCGTCGAATAGAATGACCTGGTAAGGTCTTCTACGTACAGCTTCCGTCAGCACCCCACCCTCTTCATATCCAACATATCCAGGCGGCGCCCCAATCAGCCGCGCCCCAGCATGCTTTTCCATATATTCAGACATATCGATGCGCAACATGGCATTGGAGTCTTGGAACAGAAAAGCGGCAAGTGCTTTAGTTAATTCGGTTTTTCCCACACCGGTAGGACCCAAAAACATGAAAGAGCCAAGCGGGCGATTGGGATCTTGCAACCCTGCGCGCGCACGACGTACCGCGCGAGAAACAGCTTGCACAGCCTCTCCCTGCCCAATCACACGTTTGCTAATTTCATCTTCCATCCGCAACAGCGCCTCCCGTTCTGCCTCCAGCATCCGATCAACAGGAATACCGGTCCAGCGCGAAACAATCCGTGCCACATGTTCAGCAGTAACCGTCTCTTCAACGAGATGATTTTGTTGATCATCATTTTCCGCGATACTCAATTGTTTTTCGAGTTCAGGGATAACACTATAAGCGAGCTCTCCAGCGCGTTGGAATTGTCCGTCACGTTGTGCAATAGCCAAAGCATTACGGGCTTCTTCGAGTTGTTTTTTCAAATCAGCAGCATGCCCTAATTTTTGTTTCTCAGCCTGCCAAGCCGTTGTCATCTCAGCGGACTGTTGTTCCAATGTTTTCAGTTCCTCCTGCACATTTTTCAAACGTTCTTTTGCTGTTGGCTCGACATCTGTTTTCAAAGCTTCCCGTTCGATCTTCAACTGTAAAATACGCCGATCAACAGCATCGAGTTCTTCCGGCTTTGAATCGACCTGCATGCGCAACCGCGCCGCCGCTTCATCGATAAGGTCAATAGCTTTATCCGGCAAGAAACGATCCGTAATATAGCGGTTAGACAAACGCGCCGCCGCAATCAGTGCACTATCTGCCAAGCGCACTTTGTGATGTTGTTCATATTTTTCTTTAATACCGCGCAAAATAGAGATAGTATCCTCTAAAGAGGGTTCCGGTACAAAGACAGGCTGAAAGCGGCGTGCAAGAGCAGCGTCTTTTTCAACATATTTTCGATATTCATCGAGCGTAGTAGCCCCCACACAATGGAGCTCTCCGCGTGCAAGAGCAGGCTTTAACAAGTTAGAAGCATCCATAGGCCCGTCAGATTTTCCAGCCCCCACGAGATTATGCAATTCATCGATAAACAAAATGATCTGCCCATTTTCAGCTTGCACCTCTGCCAGCACCGCTTTAAGGCGCTCTTCGAATTCCCCACGATATTTTGCACCAGCGATAAGCGCTCCCATATCCAGTGCATGAAGCTGTTTATCACGCAAGGTTTCAGGCACATCACCATTAACAATGCGCAATGCCAACCCTTCCACAATAGCTGTTTTCCCCACCCCTGGTTCACCAATAAGCACAGGATTATTTTTGGTCCGCCGTGAAAGCACCTGAATAGTGCGGCGGATTTCCTCTTCCCGCCCAATAACAGGATCCAGTTTTCCTTCACGGGCATCTTTTGTCAAATCACGAGCATATTTTTGCAAAGCATCATATTGGCTTTCGGCATGGGGGCTTGTTGCTGTTTTTCCCTTCCGCAAATCATTAATAGCCTCATTAAGCGCTTGCGCTGTCAACCCTCCGCTTGTAAGAATATCAGCAGTTTTTGCGGTCTTTTCCATGATCAGCGCTTGCAACACACGCTCCACAGTCACAAATTGATCACCAGCTTTTTTCGCCAGATCTTCCGCTATGTTAAAGACTTTTGCCAACGGCTGAGAGAGATAGAGCTGTCCATTTCCCCCTTGCACTTTAGGCAAAGCATCAAGCGCTTCGTTAAGCGCCTTTCGAATAAGAGTAAGATCACCACCCGCTTTTTGTATCAGTGATGCTGCCAATCCTTGAGAATCGTCTAACAACACTTTCAACAGATGCTCCGGCAAAAACTGCTGATGATCAGAAGCAAGGGCACCACTTTGTGCTGATTGTAAAAAACCCTGCACGCGTTCGCTATATTTTTCCAAGTTCATTTTTTTTCCTTAAATCTCAAGCCACCACCGCACTTTAAATTCCCCCAACATTCCACAAAAGAGACATCTTCAAAGGACCAACCACCCCCCACAAAACACCGCAAATGATGCCACATGAAGAAGAACCGTAGTGCTAAAAAGAATATGGGTCCTCACAAGCCCTATAGCAAGAGGGAGAGAAAGGCACACTGTCATTATTTAAATAAAAACTGCAACTCCCCTATAACCCCACCATCACAGCCCTCACCAGCACAGCCCTCACCAGCACAGCCCCACCAGCAAAGCTTCACCATCACACACTTAACAACTTAACACCCCTCTTCCTCCCAACTTCCCCTCCATTCACAGCACTCTTTCCCCCATTTATCTCACCCCATTCCCCGCCAGACAAAAGCCCAACATGACCCCAAAACACGCACAATGCATAAATCCATAAGTCCTCCACTTCACTTTTACAGATTCACATTTTTACGCTTTTACATCTTTACAGAACGTAAGCCAACGAAACTTCCAAACTATCGCCCCGCACACCGCTTTGTAAACACTGGTCTGTAAACAATCCAGCTTCTTATCTAAGGGAGGACTACTGATCACTTCATATAATTATCACCACCCCCCAAAAGACGCACTTCATCAGACAAGGCAGTTAAGTCCAGCCTAAAATATTCCCTTACACACTCTTCTCCAACCAACGCGCTTAACACCCCTCTTCCTCCCAACTTCCCCGCTCCATTCACAAATGCGTCCCCCCATTTATCTCACCACATTCCATGCTAGACAAAAGCCCAACATGACCCAAAACACGCACAATGCATAAATCCACAAATCCTCCACTTCACTTTTACAGATTCACATTTTTACGCTTTTACATTATTACAGAACAAAGCTAAAGGAAAGGTTCACCACCCCACGCTGCTCTATAAACAATAGTCTATAAACGAACAAAGCTTTTTGCCTAATCCCCTTACAGTCTTCAGACACCCCTCCTCAAACGACAGCACTTCCTCAGACTCAACAAATCAAGCCCTATCATGAATATTCTAGCTCTTCCCCCCTAAAAGAGCGATGTTTTATGGCATAACAGAATAAAAAATATTTTTGATTTTTCTTGCCAATATACTGAAATTACTTTACAAATTTAAAAGTGTTTTAGTCGTCTACGCAACGGTCAAGAGGGAAGACAAGCCCTAAGCTCTAGCGTAAAAACGAACCCACTTTGCGGATATCTTGAGTTTCCGGGAGTTTTTGCTATGTCCAGGTGCTTTAAGCACTAAAAGCAAAAAAACTGACTCGGATTCAGTACTTTTAGACTCCCGGAATACCAATGCGAGGGCGCTCGCAACCGGAGGGGGGCTTGAAGTGCCAACTAAAAATCCAAATTTTATCGACATTTTGATAGGCAAAAGAATCCGTTACAGGCGCATTTCAATAGGACTTTCCCAAAAAGCATTAGGAAGCCATTTAGGCGTCAGTTTTCAACAAATCCAAAAATACGAAAAAGGCTTCAATCGTGTAAGTGCCAAATGTTTACTGGAAATCGCCCAAAAACTAGAAATTCCCGTGAACTTTTTTTATGCAGACATTGCCACAAAAGAAAATCTTTCAATACATGCCCCACACCATGATCAATGCACCTATAGCGAAAAAGAACACACCCTTTTAAAAAATTTTAGAGACCTCCAGCCAAAAAAACAAAAGGCAATCTTATGGTTAATTTCTGATTAGGAAAAAATGCAACGATCAATATATCCTCCCCCCCCCTGCCTAAAATTTCCCATACCTGATATCACCACATCCCTCAAACAATACTGTTTTATGACATATTGATTTTTCTTGCCAATTTTCTGAAATTACTTTATCACTTAAAGTGTAATTTTGGTCGTCCACGCAACGATCAATAGGGAACTAAAAGCCCTAAATCCGAGCGTACAATTGAGCCTACTTTTGTGGGTATCCCGGGGTTCCGGGAGATTTTGCTATGTCCAGGTGCTTTAAGCACTAAAAGCAAAAAGCTGACTAGAGCTCAGTACTTTCAGACTCCCGGAATACCAATGCGAGGGCGCTCGCAACCGGAGGGGGGCTTGAAGTGCCAACTAAAAATCCACATTTTATCGACATTTTGATAGGCAAAAGAATTCGCCACAGACGCATTTCAATAGGACTTTCCCAAAAAGCATTAGGGAGCCATTTAGGCGTCAGTTTTCAACAAATCCAAAAATACGAAAAAGGCTTCAATCGTGTAAGTGCCAAATGTTTACTGGAAATCGCCCAAAAACTAGAAATTCCCGTGAACTTTTTTTATGCAGACCTTGCCACAAAAGAAAATCTTTCAATACATGCCCCACACCATGATCAAGAAACATACAGCGAAAAAGAACACACCCTTTTAAAAAATTTTAGAGAGCTCCAGCCGAAAAAACAAAAGGCAATCTTATGGTTAATTTCTGATTAAGCAAAAATGCAACGATCAATATATCCTCCCCCCCTGCTTAAAATTTCCCATACCTGATATCCCCCCCCAAAGAGTGATGTTTTACAGCATGATAAGATAATTCACGCTATAGCTTGTTTTCTGTTTCTGTTATTGCTTTAAGCCAAGCTGCTTGAGGATCAGCGACTGGGGTTTAAAGTTTGACTATTCGTAGCAAAGCAGAGTCACACAAAAATGACATTGTTGCTCAAAACCATGCCCCCTATTGAGTTTACGAGACAGTGGAACAGTGTCAAGAAGGCAAAGCCCCGAAAAAAAACATATGAGCGGTTAAGTAAAAATCAAAAATTGAATCTATAACGTTGAAAAAGCTTCCCGATGCTGGATTATTCCCGTGCCCCCTGAATCTCAGAAAAATGATTTAAAATACATGTTTCGTTGATGAGCCAATCATTGAGAACGAACAATTGACAAAGAACGGTTCACCAATATCCTGATAGCCAATAAACAGAATAATCCACTCAATCCAGAAAGAAGGAACAATTTTCCAGCCGAAGTGTGACCTAAAACAAACGCTCCAACAAAGGGCGCCACCAACATAGCTAAATTTTGTATAGACTGCACCCATCCGGAAGCCACCCCAATCTGTTCATTGAAATTGCTTACCAGATAAACATTAGAAGATATGGAAAAGTAAGCGCTCACCATTCCAATAAGAAAAAAACAGAACAACAAAGTCTCAATACGGAGTAAATCAAAGTAAAAAAAGCACACTGAGATCATGACAAAACCAATCATTGATGACATTGCCGGCATTAACAACTCCGATATTTTGCCTGTAAGGGGTTTATGCTTTGATTGTTTCACACGCCAAAACCCATAGAGAAAATTACCAATCGCCGAAGCCGATACCAACATCCCAAGAGCTTGTTTATTCATTTTCATTACACTAAGAATAACGGGCAACTGATTATTCACCATAAAGATCATGGCAAAATACACAAATATCACCGCCACATAGGCATACCAAGTTGTCCCATAAAGCCTCTGCTGTGCTTGCGTGGTATTCGCTTTTTTTATCATAAGAGACGAGACAGGTTGTGCACCAATAAAACAAAACACGATAAAGCCTAGCAATGTCAGAAATCCAGAAAACAATAAAGTATATGTATCTGACAAAAATGCAGAGAGAGCACTACCCAAAGCAGGTCCTATCATCTTCGCCATGCTATTGATCATATTAAGCACAGAATAGTAACGGGTCCGTTCGTGTTTAGGCACCGAATTTGCACTAAGAACGGAAATTGCAGGCATGGCGACACTATTGAATGTCGCTCGAATAACTGCCAATATAATAAATCCTTGCAGACTCGTCGCCAGCAATAAACCGACAGTACATAGCGCCCGTAACAGCAGTGACGCCCGCAGCCAATGGATCATAGAACGATGACTTACCAACATTCCAATTGGCTTAGACAGAACGATACTAGGTAATAATGTTGCCGCTCCAATAAAAGCGACATCATATTGATCAGCTTTCCAGATGAACACAGATACGGTCAAAATCACGATATAATCAATCCAGCCCCCAAATGACACCATACCATTACCCAGCAAAAGCACCAACAAGCGATTGTTTGCTGCCCCATCTCTTTGCACCAAAACACGCACCCCTCTTTTTCCTTAGCAATACTTTAGCAATATTGATTGGATGATCAATCTTGCCTCACACCCTAAAGACATCAACAACTTTCACGCAACAAAGCACCAGCAAACGATTGTTTGCTGCCCCATCTATTTGCACCAAAATATGCCCCCCTCTTTTTCCTTAGCAATACTTTAGCAATATTGATGAGATGATCAATTCTTCCCTCACACCCTAAAGGCATTATCGACCTTCCCGCAACAAAGAAATTTATAATTACAAAACCACTGGTGCTAAGTCTTAGATATGTATTAACACTTCCACCATTGATTGAACTTAATCTGCATCTCTACGAACGACGACAATAAGCAAGCCGTTAATCCAACCCTTGAATCCATTTACAATAATCCCGCGTACCCCCTTAAGCTCCAACACAAAAAACACTCTGAGCATTCTCTCCTCAAGAGGACTCTTTATTCTTCCTCATCACTTTTCTGCGGCGGGGGCGGTAAAATATAAGCGCCAGAAAGCCAACGATTAAGATCAATGGCTCGGCACCGTGTGGAACAAAAAGGATAGGCGTTTTGTTGTGCCATCTGACCACAAATCGGACAAGGATGCGGAGGGCGAGTCTCTTTTTGCAAATTGAGCTCTTTTTTTTCTTGGCGCACCTTTGTCATTTGCTCCTTCATTAATTTTTCTTCTGTTCCTTTTTTTTCATTTTGGCTTTTCTCTTTTTTTTGGTTTTCACCTTGCATTGATCTTGCCTTAAAGTTTTTCTAATGCGTTTCTTCAGCCCAGTGCGTAAAAAGCGGATAGTGATAAGCGGTCAAGAGATCGGCTGTTTCAGCCAACGGTAAACCAACCACATTGGAATAAGAACCCCTGATATAGACAACAAAAGCACCGGCTTTTCCCTGAATAGCGTAGCCACCCGCTTTCCCTTGCCATTCTCCTGAAGCAAGGTAAGCCTTCATCACGGCAGGGGTTAAGCGTCTAAAACGGACACGACTTTCAACCAATTTTACGGTTATTTTCCCCTTTTCATTCAAGGCACAAATAGCGCCATAGACCTTATGCGCCCGCCCCGAAAGGTATCGCAAACATTCATAAGCCTCGTCTTCACCCTCTGGTTTAGGGAGAATGGTGCGCCCCACAGCCACCACCGTATCAGCAGCCAAGATAATCATTTTCTGTTGAGGTAATTCTTCTTGAGCATTCTGATTGTACCAGCGCAAAATTTCTTGGGCTTTCAGGGCTTTTTCTTTTGCCAAACGTTTGGCAAGGTTTGCAGGATGTTCTTTTAATTTTGGCGTTTCATCAATATCGCTTGCACAAACCTGCTGAGGATCAATCCCTATTTGTGCTAAGAGCGCTAAACGCCTTGGCGAAGCGGAAGCAAGCACCAAATGAATTTCTTCTGTAAGAGCATCTGCCAAACGTTTTTCCCCCCACTCTCTTATATTTTTCATTTCCACCCCTTCACAATCGACTTCCCTCTCACCCCTTTTAAACACCCCCTTTTACGCGACCCCCTTTAAGCGCCCCTTTTTAAGCACTCCCTTTTAAGAGCCCCTTTTTAAGCGCCATTAATCTCCTTGATCTTTTTCCGCATTAATTTTACAGTTTTTCAAGGCCATTCAAACACTCCCCTTTTTTCACTCATGAAAAGCAAGCTTAAAAACTGTTAAAAAATAATAGAAATAATATGATGGCTTTTACAAAAAAGCACAAGCCACCCCTAAAGCTACTTATAGCGATATGTAATGCGCCCTTTTGTCAAATCATAAGGTGTCATTTCCACCATGATTTTATCACCTGCCAACACGCGAATACGATTTTTTCGCATTCTACCAGCAGTATGCGCAATAATTTCATGATCATTTTCCAGTTTCACACGAAACATTGCGTTCGGTAAGAGTTCAGTAACGATACCAGAAAATTCTAAAACTTCTTCTTTTGACATAAACAAACATTTCCTTTACAGTGCACATTTTTGTTAAGCTGTGCGTTATTTCCAGCGTTCATACCCTATTTTCTTGAGTTTGTGAATAAAAATTCAACAAAAAGAGAAAGGTTTTTCAAGTTTACTCTCTCATGCGCTCAAAAAACATCACCCCACACATTTTGGCACAAAACTTTCTCTCCACCAATTTTACCCACCCATTTCCTCCAATTTTTATGATGATCTTGATTTCAGAGTGACGAGAAATTACGCTAAATTTTCTCCCCCTCAAGCATTTTCCCAACGCCTCTGACTTATCCTCCACCACTTACAAACAATCATCCTCCCTCCAACTTTTCCTCACCTTCTCCCTTCCACACCTTAAACATGCGCCCTTCAGATAAACACCACTCCCCACACCAAAAGCCCCCTCCTTTTCTCAAAAACCTCCTCCATTCTTCACGCAGCCTTCCACAACATCCTTCACCACCCCACACGCCACTCTCTATGCATTTCCCATACAGCCTTGCCCCATTTTTCCTCCCTCCAACTTTTCCTCACCTTCTCCCTTCCACACCTTAAACATGCGCCCTTCAGATAAACACCACTCCCCACACCAAAAGCCCCCTCCTTTTCTCAAAAACCTCCTCCATTCTTCACGCAGCCTTCCACAACATGCTTCACCACTCCACACGCCACTCTCTATGCATTTCCCATACAGCCTTGCCCCATTTTTCCTCTCTCCACACATTTCCTCTAAGCCACTCCTTCCATTTATGTTGCTCTCCCTACCTTCGAAAACACGATCCCCATACATTGCGTATCATTAACCACAACGCCCCTAACGACATAAAGCCTTTTCCTTTTTTGCACATTTCCGTTTTCACGCTTTTACACATTTACAGAAAGCAACCAAATGAAACTTCCACCCCTCCCCACACCACTCTAAAAACAATACTCGACAACCCAGCTTCTTACCTACCCAACACCCCCTATAAACTTCAGATCCCCCCCCGCACTCCAGATCACACCTCTCAAATGACACCACTTCATCAAGGACCATAAGCCAAGCCTATCTCCTCACACCATCCTTCATGCATCCCCTTCGCACCACCGTCTCTTATCCCCCCCTTCTAATCTGTTCATTCCCATTCCCTACCCCCTCTCTTCTCTCTCATCAACGCACCCGCCTCTTCATCCCAGCTTTACCCCCCTTTATAGACCGCGTCACCCCCACACCCCAATCTTCCCTCCACTCCTCTCATCACATGCCATGCCATTCCATGCCATGATAAAATCACACACCACGCATAAAGTCGCACCTTCCTTTTTTGCACATTTCCGTTTTCACGCCTTTACACATTTACAGAAAGCAGCCAAACGAAACTTCCACCCCACCCCGCGCTACTCTAAAAACAATACTCGACAACCCAGCTTCTTACCTACCCAACACCCCCTATAAACTTCAGATCCCCCCACGGACTTCAGATCACACCCCTCAAACGAGACTATTTCACCAGACCAGAAAAGGAAATCCAGCCTAAATATTCATCACACACTCTCACAAAAAACACCTTGATAAATTGATATGCCTGATACCACACCCCCTATAAGCTCCCCTTCTAATCATGATTTCGGAGCCGCGTGAGAGAGACAAAACAAGCCGTTAGGTTCTTGGGGTCAAGGACGCCGTTAGGCGCCATGTAATGGTCTCCTTGACCTTAAGAACCTAGGATTGTTAGTCTCCTCATTAAACGCGGATCTGAAATCATGATTTTGGTGAGCGTTCCGGAGAGTTTGAAAGACGGAAAGCCTCTCATTAAAAAATAAAGTTTATAAATAAAAACTATTTTTGTTTGCCAATCTCCTGAAATTACTTTATGACTTAAAAGATATTTTGATCGTCCACGCAGCGATCAAGAGGGAAAACAAGCCCTAAACCCTAGCGTACAATAGAACCCACTTTTGTGGGGGGCCCGGAATTCCGGGAGTTTTTGCTATGTCCAAGTGCTTTAAGCACTAAAAGCAAAAAAACTGACTAGGGTTCAGTACTTGTGACTCCCGGAATACCAATGCGAGGGCGCTCGCAACCGGAGGGGGGCTTGAAGTACAAACTAAAATCCAAATTTTATCGACATCTCTATAGAAAAAAACGCTATTTATAATCCATATTTCGCACTTTTTTAAAGAGTACCCAATCTTGTAGTCTTTAAGATTACTTTGATTCTTCTTGCCAATCTCCTGCAATTACTTTATCACTTAAAGAGTGATTTTGATCGTCTACGCAGCGATCAAGAGGGAAAACAAGCCCTAAACCCTAGCGTACAATTGAGCCCACTTTTGTAGGTTTCCCGGAATTCCAGGAGATTTTGCTATGTCCAAGTGCTTCTCAGCACTAAAAGCAAAAAGCTGAGTCAAGTCAGTGTTTTCAGACTCCCGGAATACCAATGCGAGGGCGCTCGCAACCGGCGGGGGGCTTGACGTGCCAACCAAAAATCCACATTTTATCGACATTTTGATAGGCAAAAGAATTCGTCATAGACGCATTTCAATGGGACTTTCCCAAAAAGCATTAGGAAACTATTTAGGCGTCAGTTTCCAACAAATCCAAAAATATGAAAAAGGCTTCAATCGTGTAAGCGCAGGGTGTTTACTCGAAATCGCCCAAAAACTAGATGTTCCCATAAGCTTTTTTTATGCAGACCTTGCTACAAAAGAAGATCTTTCAACAAAAGAAACTCTCTTACACCACAATCAATACACCTATAGCGAAAAAGAGCACGCCCTTTTAAAAAATTTTAGAGAGCTCCAGCCGAAAAAACAAAAAGCAATCTTATGGTTGATTTCTGATTAAGCAAAAGCGCACACAAAGCATAAATCCCTCCGCATCATTTTACGGATATACATTTTTATTTTACGGATCAACGTTTTGATGCTTCTCTACATTTACAGAAAGCAGCCAAACGAAACTTTCAAATTCCTCTCGCACCGCTTTGTAAACATAGGTTTGTCAACAATACAGCTTCTTACTCTAGCGAATTCCCCTGCTGATTTCAGATCACCACCCCTCAAAGGGTGATATTTCATCAAACGCGACAGATACGTCCTATTTTAAAATATTCTTGCCCCTTCACCACCCTAAAGTAAGATCACGCAAAGCACCGGTCAATCCCACGTCAAAAGCAACTTCCCCACACCCCAATCTTCTCTCCCGTCAACACACCCACCTCTTCATTAAAACGCCCCCTCCCTTCATAAGACTCTTTATCCCCACACCCCACAATCTTCTCTCCACATTCCATGCCATGATAAAATCACACACCACGCATAAAGTCCCAGCTTCCTTTTTTGCACATTTCCGTTTTTATGTTTTTACATATTTAAAGAAATCAGAAAATCTGTAAAAAATCATTACACAATAACGTTCTCGACAACTGTCTTTAAAATCTCGCCTCCCTTTTCATTTAAATCCTCCTATTTTTACTTAAATCATAGATATAAACCGCCCTATTATTTCCCTTGACCAACATAAAATTTTTCGACAAATTCTAGCTATCAAAAGGGTTCATAAGAAGCATTTTACGACTTTTAAAAGAACTTTTATTTACACCCAGTGCTTTCTTGTAACGTACGAGAGTACATTTAATTGATTGACTAGAAGAAAATTTGAAATGAGAGAACCTTTTCGTTTTTCTCATTCAACATTCGCAACGATAACTTATCCTTATAAGTCAGTATTTTTTCGTAAGACAAAACGCACAAAACACACGATACTTGCGTTGCATATTCACACGCTTGTTTTAAAGACAGATCTCTCAACGCTCGTCACACCCATTTCGCAAACGCTATCCATAAAGGCATGGTAAAGCCCCCATGAAGGGAATAAAATCCATTCAACCCTCCTTATCTTTACGCTTATGCAGGAACAAAACCGGCACTATCACAAAAATTCTGCCAGCTTCTAATGTTGCCGACAGCCTTCAGTTCAAGAGCCAATTCATTAAAGTTATGCCTTTCTTGTAAAGTTTTGACCCACATGGCCCACCCGCTCATGATGTGCAAGCAAGTAATTTTAATTGATTCAATATAAGAGAACTGATGATGAGAAAATCTTATTCTATTCAGCAATGTGCTTCACGTTGAAAATGATTTCATTATAAATCAATATATTAACAAATAGGAGAGTCATCATCAAGATGCTTACCTTTTTCTAAAAAAGGCTTCACATTGAAAAAACATCTAAAAATTAGATAAAAAAAAAGGTTTGCCTCTAATAAACAAACCCCTGTAGAAAATTATTCAGATAATTTTCAAAATTTTAAATTAATCCCTCTAAAAGCAGCAAAGATACTTCAGAAGCATCA
Organism: Bartonella sp. PS17NMGDW; assembly: GCF_042193555.1. NCBI lineage: Bacteria > Pseudomonadati > Pseudomonadota > Alphaproteobacteria > Hyphomicrobiales > Bartonellaceae > Bartonella > Bartonella sp. PS17NMGDW. The sequence continues at coordinate 57,010 of NZ_JBHILY010000003.1, forward strand.
AAAATGAATACAAAGGTTTATTTAACACAACGTTAAGAAAAATCAAGAGGAAAAAAATTTTATCGTTAATGCACCTTTAAAAAACGAATTTTTTAACCCACGCGGCTCAACAATTTGGGGCTGCCCTATAAACGCCTCCGACCAATCCCTTCATCTCCCTCAAAAGACCGTATAAAAGGTTCACAGAGCAGGTCTTCGCTAAAAAAATACCAATCGCAAGCGCTCATAAAAGGCAGCGTTGGCATAAAAGATCAGATTATCGAAAAGCTTGCTGAAATGTCTTCCCAGTCAATAAAAAAGAAGCGGACTTTTAAATATTTCCGCCTCTTTAACAATAAAACCATGATGAGGGATTATTAAAAAATTTCAAGACTATGAAGGGAACCAATTTGATAACAATTCATACCTTACAGGATCATCGGCACATTGTCCGCCACCACATTCCAGTATGGTAGAAATCAAATTTGCCGCAATCAAAAACACAAATAAAAAACTTGCCGTTTTACTCAAAAATGGAAAAGGAGAAAATTCTTTGAACTTGTGTGCCAATTCGCCTAAAATCATGACAAATGTGACAGCAAAGATACAAAGGACAGAAATAATGAAAGCCCAAGTATAAAAATGCAATCCAAAAAACGTTGAACCATATCCCAAATCATCAGGTGTTATATGCAAAAACACTTGCCGTGCTGCAACGGCACTCGTTACCATACAACCGAGAATAACCATACCATAATGGGTATTTTTCACCTTATAGTGAATATTGAGCAAGAACCCACAACCTGCTAGCATCAATCCAACGCGCTGCAGCAAACAAAGGGGACACGGTAACTCAAACTTTACCAATTGATAATAAAAAGCCACCACCAAGACAATGGATAACCCAATGAGTCCTAGCGTATTCATAAAGATGACGAAGTGAGGATTTTTTTGTTCAACATGTTCCATGGCTATTCTCTCAAAAAGATAAATTTAAAGTAGAAGTTGCGTGATGATTGAAAGTGAGAAGAATGACAACGAATAAAACTGCCCACAGAGCATAACTTATATTTTTTTTGCCATACATAGTCGTTATTGCAGTACCTAAAGCGATTAAAAATGGAAAAAACATAGCTTTAAATCTCCTTTACATCCGGTGTTTAACTCTTAATTTATTTCAGCTTCCACCATTATTACAAAATTGGGCAAAAAAGAGACCATGGATTTATTATTCACAATTCGTCATTCACTTTTCTTGTCATACTATCTAAGTGAAAAAACAAAGAACCATATAATCGCTAAGAAACACATCTCAACAAAAGCACAAAAGCGCTGATTATTCGCTTCCCTTTATATCAGCTATTATTAAAATATATCAACGATTACAAAGAGCACATCCCCCCACTCAATTAAAATAACCACTTGAACAGCAAAATAAATAGCCTTTGAAATTAAGAGATCGATATCTCTTTTTTCTCAAAGAATATCCTCACTTTGCAACGCATTTTCGCCATAAAAATCTCTTTTTCTCATGAGCAATTTTTCAAATTGCAGCAGATTTCATAATATATGGTGACCATGTTTATTTTGGCAAATAAAAATGAAACATTTTTAAAAAAACTTACAATCAATGCCTTTCCCCCGATGTATTTTTTCCTCTTACCTTAAATAAACAGCAATTCCGCAGCTCAACAGCCTCATAGGTCCAACACCACCCCTTAACACTTCCCCTCAAAATTCATCCCTCCCCCTCAAAAGAAGTGCTTCATAACCTTCAATACTTTAATTTTTCATCTCTCGAGATCCCCCTTTAAATTTTTAGCTTTCCATCTTATTTGAAAAATAACTGTTTCTCTGTCATCAATTGGCTTTGCAAAGAGAATATAAAACTTTAAAAAAAATAATGATAAAGAATCGCATTGAACCTTTGAAAAGGATGGTGAATGATGAAAAAATCATGTGATGTCGCGATTTTAATGGGGAGCCAATCGGATTGGCAAACGATGTGCCATAGCGCAGATATTTTGACAAATCTTGGTATTTCTCATAGTTCGCATATTGTCTCAGCACACCGAACCCCTGAACGCCTTTATCAATTTGCAAAAGAAGCAAAAGAAGCAGGGTTTAAAGTTTTAATCGCCGGTGCAGGGGGCGCAGCGCATCTTCCTGGTATGCTAGCAGCCCTTACGCCTCTTCCTGTTTTTGGCGTTCCAGTGCATTCTCATTCTCTTTCTGGTCAAGATTCTTTGCTTTCAATTGTGCAAATGCCAGCAGGGATACCCGTTGGCACATTAGCAATTGGCAAAGCAGGTGCAATTAATGCAGCACTTTTAGCCGCAGCCGTTATGGCCATTTATGATCATGATCTCGCCCAACGATTACAAGATTGGCGTCAACAACAAACAGCTAATGTCGCCAAAACGCCTGTAACGGAGGGTTAAAATGGCACCGTTTTCCAACACGCCCCCCTCACCCAACACCCTCTCACCTAACATGTTACCTCCAGGCAGCGTCATTGGTTTAATCGGCGGCGGACAGTTAGCACGGATGCTCGCCATAGCGGCCGCAGAATTAGGATTTCGAACAGTTATTTTTTGCCCTGAGGCCGATTGCCCAGCCGCTCAAACAGCAAACAGCCATATTGTTGCCTCCTATGACGATACATCAGCTTTAGATCATTTTATTTCTCAGTGTGATGTTGTCAGCTATGAATTTGAAAATCTTTCGCTTCAAACGGTTCAATATGTAGAGAAGAGTAAGCCTGTTTATCCTTCTTCCAAAGCATTAGAGATCACGCAAGATCGACTTTTTGAGAAGCAATTTTTGCGTGATCAAAGGATTGGCACCGCCTCATGGTATGCTGTTGACAATTCTTCTTCTCTTCTTTCCGCGCTCGATGCCTTAGGCGGACGTGGTCTTTTAAAAACGCGTCGTTTTGGTTATGACGGAAAAAACCAGATCAAGCTTGACCACCCCGATGAACAAACCCTTGACGAAGCCTTAAGGACTTTTCAGGAGCAGCCTTGTATTTTGGAAGAGATAGTTCCTTTTTTATCGGAAATTTCAGTTCTCTCGGCTCGCACAAAACAAGGAGAACATATTTTTTATGATTGCCCTGAAAACCAACACAAAAACGGAATTCTTCATAAATCCTTTGTTCCATCACATATTCCACTTGACGTGCAAAAAGCAGCCCAAGAAATCAGCCTAACAGTCATGGATGCCCTCGATTATGTTGGTGTTCTTTGTATTGAGTTTTTTGTCTTAACGGATGGTCATCTTTTAGTAAATGAACTCGCGCCGCGTGTCCATAATTCTGGTCATTGGACACAAAAAGCATGCATAACTTCACAATTTGAACAGCATATCCGTGCTATTTGCGGTCTTCCATTGGGCAGCACATACCGCCATAGCGATTGCCAAATGACAAATCTTCTTGGGAAAAATTTAAGCACGTTAAAATATTTTCTGAAGCAAGAGCGCACCTCGATCCATTTATATGGCAAAAGCACTGTTCAACCCTACCGCAAAATGGGGCATGTCATCCAATTAATGGGACCAGCTAGCAAATTTTAAACCCACATATATACAAATGCTTTTCCCCTCAATGAACTGAAAAACAACCTCTCCCCTCACACCGATATCCAGCGGCTCAAAGCGCGCCGCCCCCCGCCCCAATCCTTTTAATTTGCCCCCTAGCAGGGCTTCACGCCCTCCTACAAGCTCCTTCTCCTCCATACCCCCCACCCTCAAAAACCACACCAATCAACAATCCAACGGCTCAACAGCGCTCCTGACCTTTCAACACCCCCTTGACAGAGCTTATTTGTTTAAAGCTGAAAAGGCTTTTACTTTTTTCCACTCTTTGTCCTTCTTTTGCGAGAATATTTTTACCTTCAAGGAAACCATTAACCCACCATAGGAAATGTATAATACACCCTTGACAAGAATAAGACTTCTTGTTAAATCTCCCTTACTTTTTTGCAATTTTCACTTATTCGTTGTGCTAATGAAGTGTGTTAATGCGTACCTTAAGGGTGCGTTTTTCTTTTTGTGATCACAGTGAAAAAGTGTATCGTGTGATGTTATGATGCAAGTACAATATCGCAATGCAATGTTCATTGAGTGAACAGTGTATTGGGGTTGTGGTGTTGTATTTTTGTGTTTTAATGTTATATCATAGTTGTTTTAATGTTGTATCATAGTATTGTGTTACGTAAACTGTTTAACGGTGAATATGATGAAAATTAAAAATTCGCTTAAAGCACTAAAGGAGCGCCACCGTAACAATCGTTTGGTGCGTCGTAAGGGTCGTATTTATATTCTTAATAAGACGAACCCTCGTTTTAGAGCGCGTCAAGGCTAATTCTTTTGGTTAATGTTTTTATGCCTACTTTTTGTAGGCTTAAAAATTTTTTCTTAAGATTTTTTGGGTTACGAGTCGGTTGGTTATAAGTTCGTTGATTACAAGTCTAGTATTTGATAATATTTGGTGATTTATCTTTTGGGGGCTTGTTTTTATGGATTCTTCTATTTTTTTAAAAACCTTTCGATTTTTTCAGTCGCGTTTTTTCTGTATTTTCAGTCGCGTTTTTTTTCTTTTTTTTGTTGGCATATTTTGTTTTGTTCCCTCTAGCTATGGGCAAAATCCTCCTTCGCTTCCTGAAGATCGGCCTTCTCCACAATCGCTTTTACCCTTAGATGATCTTATTCCCAATTCTCCTCCCCCTTCCTCAACGCCCTCCGATTCTGATTTGTCTGCGGTTATTCTTGAAGATCTTGACAAAGAGCAGCTTTCCCATATTGACAGAGTTAAGCAACGCAAAGAAGCCGAAATTTTACGTTTACTGAAAGAGTTGAAATATTGTGCTGATGTTTCTCAAGCAAAAAAGATCAGTCAACAACTTCAACATTTGTGGTCCCAATCGGGGAGTGAGACGATTGATCTTTTAATGTCATGGGCTGAAAATGCAATCAGTAGCGACGATTATGGACTTGCACTTGATTATATTGATAATGCTATTGCACTTTTACCTACTCACGCTGAAGCTTGGGTAAGGCGCGCTTGGATTCACATTCAACTAAACGATTTCAAGCTTGCCATGCTTGATCTCAACCATGCTCTTGAACTTGAGCCGCGCAACTATATCGCTTTTTTTGAACTTGGCGTTACCATGGAAGCAACAGAGCGTCCAAAACTGGCTCTTAAAGCCTATGAAACCGCATTAGAATATTACCCACAAATGCGCAGAATTCAAAAGCGCGTACAAGCTCTGTTAGACGAACAATCACCACAAGCTCTTTGAAACCATTCAAGAACGAGATGCTTTACGCATCCTTTCAAACTTGGATAAGACGCAAGCCAGCTTTACATTCCACTCAATAAACTCAAAGCCCCCTGCTCATAACCACGCCCTCAAACACTCCGCACGCAATTGACCCCACCCCACGCAATTGACAATATCTTTTTTGAATTTGGAGCTTTTTTGTATTGAAGGAAGCGTCCAAACACTTCCAATATACCCCTTAAAGAATTTCTTCTCCTAGCAAGCAAACGCTTCACGCTTGAGTCCTCTTCACACCGCCTCTTTTTTCACATCTCTCCATCATGGACAAAAAAAATTTTGTAAACACGATCCTCAAAAAATATTTTTTGAAAAAAAACTTAAAACATCGCTGAGCCCTTTGATAAACTATTATCGCCTTTTTTTTATTTTTATGAGCTTCAACCATAGCAGCACATACCGTATCGGCTCTCCTCCCCCCTCAAAGTTGATAAAACAGCACTGAAATATTCCCCACGAGGCAAAAATTTCAAAGACGCAACGTCAGTTAACAAACATCCTTGAATAAAAAATATTCCCCTTCAAAGCTCCCCCAAGTATTCCCGCGAAACATAAAAATCAAGCGATTGCCAATAAACCGTTATGCCTCACTCAATCACCCACCCCCACTCATATTTTTTGCTTTTTTTACTTTGAATAACGCGTTCTATATATCATACAGCCATTTCTAGCAGCCACCCGCAAGGTTATAGAATCATCCTGAAAAAACTTTATGAAAAATAAGAGATTGTAGTTATTTTATCTCTAGCAGAAACTCTGAAATTGTTTTATATTAAGGAGGGTGTTCTGCGCTTCTCGACAGGAAATAACGTATTCCTGAGACCTTAATGATCTCCAAGGGAGCTGTCCCTGATCAAGCCCGTGGGCTTTTTCATATGGCGCCCACCTATTTGTATAGGTTCCCGGGATCAGCTTTTTCCATCGGCTGTTGTGGATCACCCTTTTTTACATCAAAATTTTTCCAGATAAAAATTGAGAGCGTCCTTTTACATAAGACCAATGACGATACTCTCTTTTCAAGAAAGAAAAATTACGATGAGCTTTATTTTATAAAACAGACAGCACTTACAAAAATAATCCCCTCTGTGAATCTGCTTCATCCCTTTGCACGCAAGCAACGCAAAAGCGGTTTATCGCACCAAGATACCCCTGAGCGCACACTTTCTTCATGAAGCACAGCTCTTATCATAACAGAGATTTACAAAACGCCAACAATGGATAAAATACCAGCATCTTATAAAACAATTGGCGAGACAATGACACATAATCCCCTCTGTGAATCGGCTTTATCCCTTCGTACACAGCAGCGAAAAAGCGGTTTATCGCGTCGTGATGCTCTTTTAACAGAAGAGCGGGCACTCTTTTCGCAGCGTGCTTGTTGCCACTTTATTGAATACCTTGAAAAAAAGGGGACAAATTTTTCACAGCTCATTTTAGCAGGCTATTGGCCCATTAAATCGGAAATTGACCCGCGTCCTTTACTGGATGCTGTAGCGTTACGCGGCGGACGTTTAGCCTTACCAGCAGTGCTTGATTCCACCACCATGGTTTTCCGTGCATTTTCGCCCAACACGATTTTAGAGCCCATGCGTTTTGGCACCTTTGGTCCAAGTGCAGACAGTAGCGTTGTTGTCCCCAATAATATTATTGTTCCGCTTTCTGCATTTGATCGTCAATGTCACCGTCTTGGCTATGGAGGAGGATATTATGACCGTGCGGTTGAAGCTCTTGAAAAACAAGGACATCAAATAACATTATGGGGCATAGGATTTTCATGTCAGGAGGTTTCCTCTATTCGCGCAGCAGAACATGATCTACAGGTACAGGGGATTTTTACAGAAAAAGGTTTCTTAAAATGTTAAAATGTGATTAAAGCGCCTATGCGTTTTTTATTTTTAGGTGACATTGTTGGTAACACAGGCTGTAAAGCTGTTTTTGAACACCTTCCTCAACTGATTAAGAAGTGGCAGCTTGATTTTGTTGTGGTAAATGGTGAGAATGCCTCTGGTGGTTTTGGTCTCACACAAGAAACGTATCAAGATCTTTTGATGACCGGTGTTGATGTTGTGACCACGGGCAATCATGCTTTTTCTCACAAAGAAGCATTGCAGTATGCCCATGAGAGTGATCGTTTTTTACGCCCTGCCAATTTTTCGAAAGAAACTCCTGGAAGAGGTGTAGGTATTTTTACAGCAAAAAATGGAGCCCGTGTTCTTGTCGCCAATCTGTTGGGCAACGTTTTTATGCCGTGCAAAGTAGAAGATCCATTTGAAACAGCAGAAAATATTCTTTTAGCCTGTTCGTTGATGGAGCAAGCCGATACGGTTATTTTTGACTTTCACGCAGAAACGACAAGCGAGAAGCAATGTTTTGGCCATTTTCTTGATGGTCGTGTGAGTGTTATCGTTGGCACGCATACGCATATTCCCACGGCTGACGCACAAATCTTAGAAGGTGGGAGCGCCTATTTAACAGATGCAGGCATGTGTGGAGATTATAACTCCTCTCTTGGAATGGATAAAGAAGAACCCTTACACCGTTTTCTTTATAAGACGAAGCAAGATCGTTTTGAACCGGCATGTGGTCCCGCCACCCTTTGTGGTTTAGCGGTTGAGATTTCAGATCGCACAGGTTTAGCAGAAAAGGTCTCGGCAGTACGGATTGGTCCTCATTTAAAGCCTGAAGTTCCAGATTTTTGGTAGCTTCTTTTAAGCCGCCCCCTTTGGTAGTTTCTCTCCACTGGGCGCCCTTTGGTAGTTTCTCTCCAATGTTTCCTTTTGAGAACTCTTTTTGGCAAGATGACTTTTCAAGTCCTTCCCAAATCCCTAAAAACACCACGCCTTCCAATTTGCCTAACACAGCAACTTTTCTAACACAAATAAGTCACTCTTTAAAAAGGGAAAAGGTCCAAATTTTCATGATTTTTAAAATGACGAGAAGGAGGTTCTATTTGGACATTTCTGCGGGGGGGGGGGAGGAGAAATGCTAACCCCCTTCTCTAAAAAAGGGTTTATAGAATAATTTATTATTTAGCAAGAGCCTCTTTAATTTTTTCTTTATTCTAACAAAAAATTAATCTTAAAATTGCCTTCTGCTTTTTAGGTTTAAGCTCTCTAAAACTTTTCAAAAGGACTTGCTCTTCTTTACTTCCGATCTCATCATCACAAGTTGAGACGTTTTCCTTTGTTGAAAGATCAGCGTAAAAAAGGAAATGGGAACATTAAGAATATCAGCAATTTCTTGTAAACGCCCCGCTCCTATACGATTAGAGCCTTTTTCATATTTTTGGATTTGTTGAAACGTCACACCTAACTGGCTTCCTAATTGCTTTTGCGACATCCCGATCATTGTTCTTTTAAAGCGAATTTTTCTGCCTATCGAAATGTCGTTAAAGTGTGGATTTTTATCTTTCACTTCAAGCTCCCCTGCCGGTTGCGAGCGCCTCTTATGCGTATTCCGGGAGTCTGAAAGTACTGAGTTCAGTCAGCTTTTTTTGCTTTTAGTGCTCATCGCACCTGGACATGGCAAAAACTCCCGGAATCTCGCGATACTTATAAAGCAGGCTAATGTCTCAGCTTGGATTTTCAGGCTTTGGGCTCCACCATTCAACCGCACTGTACAACGAGAACCCTCGTTCTTGTTCATAAAATAATTTCAGGAGACCAGCAATAAATTTAAAACAGTGTTTTTATCTCATGAGACAATCAAACACAAAATTGCCTTCTGCTTTTTAGGTTTAAGCTCTCTAAAGCTTTTCAAAAGGACTTGCTCTTCTTTGCTCGAGATCCTTTCATCATAAGGATCCAAGGCGTTTTCCTTTGTTGAGAGATCGGAATAAAAAAAGGAAATGGGAACATTGAGAATATCAGCAATTTCTTGTAAACGCCCCGCCCCTATACGATTAGAGCCTTTTTCATATTTTTGGATTTGTTGAAACGTCACACCTAACTGGCTTCCTAATTGCTTTTGCGACATCCCGATCATTGTTCTTTTAAAGCGAATTTTTCTGCCTATCGAAATGTCGTTAAAGTGTGGATTTTTAGCTTTCACTTCAAGCTCCCCTACCGGTTGCGAGCGCCCTCGCATAAGTATTCCGGGAGTTGAAAGAGCTGAAACTTGACTCAGCCTTTTGCTTTTAGTGCGCAGACGCACCTGGACATAACAAAAGCTCCCGGAAATCCGGGATATCCATAAAGCTGGATAAATACGTGTCTCAAGTTTCGGGTCTTTCATTCCCTGTTGATCGCTGCGTAGACGACCAAAACATTCGCTTACAATAAAGTAATTTCAGGAAATTGGCAATAAAATTTAAAAACAGTCTTTATTTGTATTTTTATCAGAGGCAGATAACCTCTCATTTTTGATTAAATTATGTGTGAACGAAGTGAGCTCTATTTATTGAAATAAGTATAAGATCATAATCAAGAGATGCTAGACGTAGTAAAAACCTTTCATAGGCATCATGAGCAAACAAGCAAAGAAATATCATGATGATACCACCAATGACCATTGCTGTTTGGTGTTCATAAGGTGCAACTCTCGCTGTGTATCCGAAAAAAAGAAAAAATAGGAATAAAGCCAAGCCACCAGCAAAGAAGTTTAAGAAGGCAAAAACTGGTTTACGAATGAATAATAAAATAAGGAAGATTGCGTAAAGCAACCTTTTAAATATCACAGCCAACATTCTACGTATTGTTTTAAATATCCAAACGAATATTCTACGTATTATCTTGAACACCCCACGCATTATAGTTGAAGCAATGCTCTGTTTTGCATCTAACCTTTCTTCTTTGGTGTTTGTATTCTTAGAAGAAAGACTGCTCATGACTCTCCCATTTTCAAGCCACTGTACTATAAAAATGTACTATAAAAATAATTTATCTCTAATTATATCATCCAAAAATACAACAATATTTTATTCATTTTAACTAAAAACAAGTGCTTTATTAAGAAGAAAAGCTATTTTCATTAGTAAGAGCTGTTAAATCCTTACGTCTAAAATAGATAGAGCGTCCACAACGGATAGGTGGTTGCCCTTGCATAAGAATAATCTGTTCGTCTTTTCGCATTTCTTGTGTTATTTCATGTGGATATATTAAAGGTCTATGCTGGGTGCTTATATTTTCTGTCCCTCTTGTATGGAATCCTCCTAGAGGTTTGCTTGAATCTTTCACTTCAATGGTCATTTGACCACATGCCTTAGATATATTTTCAGCAGTTTTAATATCTTTTATTGCGGCATAGCTTACAAAAGCACAATTTTCAAACCATGTCATAACGCCTGACGAACCGAAATAGTGTTCTATTTGATCTACAGACTTGTAAAAAAGCATGAGAGATATACCATATTTGCGTCCATGATCACGTGCTTCTTCTAAAATGTTCATATATCCTAAAAGATCAGCATTATCTAAAATAAAGAGCGCTCTTTTTGCATAATTACCATTAGCAGCTTCCATAGCTCTGAGAAAAGAGCCAACAAGGACACGCCCAACACCTGGATAAGATTTTAAAATTTTTGAGGGGATATTTAGAAAAATATCAATATTTCCCTTTGTTATATCGGTAGTTTTAAAATCATGACCACTAATAAGATCTGCATAGTTAGAGAGTGAAAGCCATTGTATATCTTTTGCAGCAGTAGCATAGACACCTGAGAAAGTTTGCGCCGCCATGTTTGTAAAAACGCCAAGGGTTTCACGAATAAATTGCGATGAAGAATTTGATCGTATAGATTGCAATTTTCCAATCACAGAGGGTTCTGGCATTGACATGATCGTGTGAAGGGTTTTTAAGTTTTTTTCCTTTACTGCGTATTCATCAGAAAAGACAATATGCGCAAGAAGCCCTGTTAACAAATTATGTGCTTGTAATACAAAAAATTGATCAGTCGAAGTTGATTTGTCGTTTTCAGAAAGAAGGAGTCTAGCAACTTCAACCACACCCGCTTCTCTTTCATAAAGGGGGAGATTTTCATCTAATAGCCAATCTAAAGGGTTAAAAGTTTTTGTTGAAGAACCATGAGGATCAAGAACGTATACTTCTCTTTTTGACAGCTCCCTTGTTTTTTTTACCATTGGAGCGATTTCAGTTGAAGGGTCAAAAACGACCAGTGGACCGGAATATTTGAGACAAGTTGGAATAACATTACTGGTTGTTTTATAACTACCAGAACCAGCGAAAAATAACATATGAGTTGAATCAAAATTAAGTTTGTATGTTAACAATGGCTGTCTACCACCTTTTCCCCATGTAGTTTTGTCTTTAGGATCAAATTTGACATCTTTAACAATATCTTCGTCGACTCTATAGCGCTCTCCTATGACGACTTCGCCATCACGAGGAAAAATCTCTTCAATCTTTTTCATACTCATCCATTGAACACCACCAAAGATCGTATTTTTTGAATTTTTCAAAGGTGAAGCTTTAGGTAATGATAGTTTTATCGTGTAACCAAGGATAACAATGCCAACAATAACACCCCCTAAAACCATCCTATCAAAGAAAGGAAAAACATCCGCCCATGTCATATTATTTTGACCTACATAGGGACTAAGTCTGATATATTCATTTGCACTATAATAAGTTGCAAACAAACCAAAGATGATCATGGACGAAATAGTGATATTTTTTCTGGTATGCCTTTTTTGTAATAAGATGAATGAAGAACATGAAAGTGCAATAAGGATTAAAATATCCAGTGGCTTTGATCTTACAAACCAATAAGCATCAGGCGTCGTTCCATTTTCTGTAATATTATTGATCGTTATATTGACCAAAAAAGCTACAATGATTGAAAATATGAATGGCAATACTAAAAATATAATCTGTTTTTTGTCTAATTTATTAACCATTTTCCCCCCGACATATCAGAAAAAGCTTCTCTTCCTATTTTTTCGCAATCTTTGTATTTTTTGAATTTTTATCAAGTTTTGAAACATAAAGCAAGCCTCTTCAGATGAAAGACTTATCTGCCTCTCTAAGACGGGCTTTTATAAAAAGCGCCCCTAAACTAATTTTTTCAAAAATTTTTCCAAAGTTTCTTTGATGCTTCACGCGCTATTTAAATTTCTTACTTAACTCTTTTACGACACTGTATACGCTTCTTAACAGAAAAAAAACCAATAACAATACGCATTAGTGTTCACTGAAAAAAAAGCGCGGTTTATCATATTTTTCCGTAAAACATCGTTGTTTAGAGCCGTGATATAAGGCATGTAAAACTTCACATATTTAAGTGTTTTTTTAGAGTGTGTAATAAATGGGCATGGCTTATCCCGTAGAGCCTTTTTAAAGTGAACCACATGGAGTAGTCAGGAGTAGGTCAAACCGCGCCAACAGAATCCGAACTTTTTACAAAACAGCCCTTAAGTCAGGAATATGCATCCTTTAAAGCGGAAGAAAAACAAAGACAAGAAAAAGCGTACAAATCAGGCGTCATGACGAGCACCCCTACTCTGTTTTATGAGATGCATTTCCTTCTAGTCCATGGGCACTTTATCGGCACCCCATTAACAATGCCATCCTCAGCTTTTAAAGAATGAAGCGACTTTTTTTGTTATGGTCGTCTTTTATAGGTTTTCCATATTCATTTTTTCATCAATTAAAGAAATTACATCGCCCTTTTCATCAATACCCGTGCCCAAGAGTTCTACTAAACTTCCATGGATTGCGAGATTTTAAAGGATTACACTCCGGATTCTTGTCATGTACTATACACCATTCTATATAAGCGGGGTCATTCTGAAAATCTTCAGGGTCATCATAAAGAACTTTTTTTTCAAGTTGATTTGCACCAGACTTTTTCCATGTACCTGCAATCGTTTGAGGCAATTGAGCTTGATAACATCCAATCATAATCAATAAAGCACTCAATAATTTAAAAGTCTTCTTCATTTTATTTTCCTTGAATAATTATAAATACTATAAAAGTACATAAATTATTTTATTACCATATTTTTATATTAAAAAACAATAAATACTGTGAATATTTACTATCATTTTGAATATATATTCTTTAATACTTTGCTTTGACAATGATAATACAACGAACACAAATACAAAAGAAACAACAAGCGCGCAAATACAAAACCGTCGCCATAACGGGAGCCCCTTCCAAATTCTCTGTTCCATGAGATAGTTGCCCTCTCGCCCATGGCACTTTATCTGCACCCTCAAGCGATTGAGTTCTTGAACATGCATGAAACGATTTTCGAAAACCGTCTCTGTAATATGCGTGGTTCCCTCAACCCCGTGTCATAAGCGCCGTAAACGACACTGAGAACAATGATACAAGTCTCTATTTGTTTGTTTTATGAAGCCCCACCCGCCTCTCAAACGCTTATGCCAACTCGTAAAAACTCCAAAACCATGAGAGCCCCGCGTTTCTCGAAAGGATTAACAAACCTTGTTGTCTGAGATCAAGCCCCTTAAAGGGAGACCGAATACCTTTGAAGAGAATTACACTGTGATGCGTTGAATTTTTGCACCACAACGAACTAATTTTTCCTCCAATCTCTCAAATCCACGATCAAGATGATAGACACGATTAACGATTGTTTCCCCCTTTGCTGCCAATGCTGCAATCACAAGAGAAACAGAAGCGCGCAAATCCGTCGCCATAACGGGAGCCCCTTGCAAATTCTCTGTTCCATAAACGGTTGCCGTTTGCCCATCAAGCTTTATCGAAGCCCCTAAACGATTGAGTTCTTGAACATGCATAAAACGATTTTCGAAAATCGTCTCTGTAATATGCGCAATGCCTTCAGCCCGTGTCATGAGCGCCATGAATTGCGCTTGGAGATCGGTTGGAAAAGCAGGATAAGGTCCTGTTTTAATATCAACAGGCATAATTTTGGTGTTCTTTGGATTTCGCTTAACATGAATTCCTTGAGGTTCTATTTGAATCTCGAGCCCTGTTTTTTGGAGCACCTTAAGCACTTTTGTAAGATGATTAGGATTTGCATTTTTAAGAAAGACATCGCCTCCTGTCATAGCAACAGCCATTGCATATGTCCCCGCTTCGATTCGATCAGTAATAACGCGTATTTTTGTTCCTTTAAGTTTTTTAACCCCTTCAATTGTAAGCGTTGTTGTTCCCTCACCAGTTATTTGAGCCCCCATAGCATTCAAAGTTCGAATAAGATTTGCCACTTCTGGTTCACAAGCTGCATTCTCAAGAAAGGTTGTTCCCTTTGCCAATGTCGCCGCCATAAGCATTACATGGGTTCCACCAACAGTAACTTTAGGGAAACGATAGTGAGCACCTTTTAACCCCCTTGGCGCTTTTGCATGAACATATCCATTTTCGATCGTAATCTGTGCGCCTAAAGTTTTGAGCCCCTCAAGGATAAAATCGACAGGTCTGGTTCCGATAGCGCATCCTCCAGGAAGCGAAACATAAGCCTCTAAGCATCGTGCAAGGAGAGGTCCGATAACCCAAAAGCTTGCGCGCATTTTTTTCACCAGTTCGTAGGGCGCCCGTGTTGTCGCTATTTTTTGCGCAGTAAAATGAATTGTTCTTGAATTCACACACTCATCGTTAAACTCTTGTCCATCAACGGCATATCCAACACCATGATTATTGAGGATACGAATAAGCAGTTCGACATCAGCCAGATGAGGAATATTTTCTAAAGTGAGCGTTTCTTCTGTCAAAAGCGCCGCAATCATAAGAGGCAATGCAGCATTTTTTGCCCCTGAGATAGGAATTGTTCCTTTAAGTTTTTTTCCCCCAATAATTTGAATAGAATCCATCGTGTTTTCCCTCTTTTCCTTTGTGCCTGCCCTTCCAAAGGTTTTTCCCCCTTCGAGAAGTTATGCTTTATTAATCGTTTTAGAACGCATTCTAAATATGAGAACAAATTATTGAGAAGTTTGGTTGCAAAGCTTCACTAAAAAACATTTTTTTGCATTTTAGAGCTCTGTTTGCGCTCTTTGTCGGCTTTGCTCTTTTCGACGTTTCAGGTTTTGACGCAATTGTTGCGCCAATCTTTCTTGACGTCGTTTTGCTTTTTCATCTTGATGATTCATTTCATTTTGTTTTTGTTTTTGATGCATTTGTGTCATTGCGCAACCTTTTAAACAGTGTTGAGCTTCTATCCAAGCAACTCATAACCTTAAATATTCAAGCGTATAAGAAACATATGTCATGACATAAGATACGTTTTCTTGCAAGAATATACAAATGTTCTCTTGCCTATTTTCTGACAATATGGCACAAGACAGCGCAAAGATTGAAAAGGGGCTGCGGTAGCTCAGTGGTAGAGCACTCCCTTGGTAAGGGAGAGGTCGAGAGTTCAATCCTCTCTCGCAGCACCATTTTATTCTTCTTTTGTTTATTCTTCTCTTACCCCTCTCCTCTTTTTCTGCAAACACCAATCACCTCCATTGAATCCTCCATCAACGAAAATATCATACGCAGCACTCTCTCAGTAAGAAAAGCTCTTGCCTTATTTATTGGTGCCTCCCTAACACTCAACATAAAAACAGCTCAAACCCCAATACGTCTCCTGTCTCACTTCCCCCAACACACCTCCCACAGTTCCTCATGCATAGGCTCTTCATGCCTCTCTTTCCCCATACTGACTAAAACAGATAGCCCGCAAAAAACAAAAGCATAACGCGCATCATTGTCACCGCAATAAAAAAGCTCTTGGCCCTTTCATTGTACCTCCCTAACACTCAACATAAAAGCTCCCAGAACAACAACGTGCTCAATACGCCTAAATAAGCTTTAACGGTCTTAATTCCCCCTTCAAACATCTTCCTCCATTTTCCAACATGCTTTCATATTCATTCCAAGCTCCCTCCTTGCGCTTTCCTCAAACACCCCACTTTGCTTTTCCCCCTCTGCTCTTTCCTTTTTATAAAACTTTACCCCTCCTCAACGCTGTACAGATCCCTTTCTTGCCCGCCTCATTCTTGTGTTTCCCACCAACAGACGCTTTGCATTCGCTCCCCGCTCTCTGTTTTTCCTTTCCTTCAGAGCAATTTCTGTCCTTATACTAAAACCTGTCCCAACACACTTAATTTGCTGTACCATCTTCTCCAAAGCCTCATTAAAACGGCTAATTTCATTTTCCAGCTTGTAAATATACGCTTCATCACGATAAGCACGTTTAATCAAAGGTGGCATATCAGGCCAATAGAGCATTAAATCCACCCATTCGCGTTGAGAAATCCATAACCCACCTTGACATTGTGCTTTATGTTCTGCTGGAAAAGTCTTTTGCATGAAATGAGGGATCAAAATTTCAGGTTTTTTTGTTTTAATTTCTAATAAGCCATTTTCTCCCACAAAAGCATCGGGAGAAAATCCTTGTCCGCGATCATCTGCCAAAACAAAGCCAATACATTCAGGTTCTGTATGCGTAAGTTTTGCATAGAGCTGTCGTGCGATTGGTTCTAATTCTGTCCCGCGTCGCTGAGAAACTGTTGTTCCTTCCTCAACGGTTTTTCCTGTAATTCTTTCTCCCGCCAATTTCATCATCACACTATGATATCGTGAAGTTTTTTGCCCCTGTTTTTTTTGTGCCATAACCATCTCAAACAAAGAAGCCGTAATCAAACCATTACGCACTTTCATCCATTCTTCTGTTCCCTGAACACAATCGATAATGATTGGCATAGTATTTCTCCCCTTCACCTTTAAAGTTTTTTTTGCAATATATTCTCTTTGAAACATTCACATTTTTTAAGCTGTATCCCTGTTTAAGCAGTGTCCCTCACACAGACTAAAAGCGACAGCATCCTTCAATGCATCCTTCAAGTATTGTACCCCCGAAAACACAAAAACTGCCCCCCAACATCCCCCCCGCAAGTTTCTCAATTCCCCAATGAAACTCAGCCAACAGCTTTTCCCTTCGCAAAGCGCCCACAATTTCTCACATATAGGCTCTTTTCTTCATACCCCCCCTGTCTCATATCGGCTTCTCATATCGGCTAAAAAATTTCCCGCAAAACGCTCCCCCCCAAGAAGGAAAACATAACGCGCATCATGGTCACCGCAATAAAAAAGCACTTGCCCTTTCATGAGTAAAATAATGCCCCCCCTTAACACGCAACACAAAAGCTCCCAGCCCCCCTTTCTGTCCCAATACTTCTAAACAAACTTTAACGGTCTTAATTCCCCCTTCAAACATCTTCCTCCATTTCCCAACATGCTTTCATATTCACTCCAAATCCCCTCTTGCTTTTCCTCCTCTGCTCTTTCCTTTTTATAAAACTTTTCCTCTGCTCAATGCTGTACTGCTTCTTCTCTTCCTCCTAAGCCTCATGTTCGTTCTACAACATGCTTTCTATTCACTCCAAGCCACTAATAGTTACCTCTCCCTCCATTTCCTCAATCTCCCCAATGTGAAACTCAGCCGACAGCTTTTCCCCTCGCAAAGCGCCCACAATTTCTCATCCATAGGCTCTTTTCTTCATGCCCCCCTCTCTCTCATATCGGCTTCTCATATCGGCTAAAATTTCCCGCAAAGCCCCCCAAGAAGGAAAACATAACGCGCATCATGGTCACCGCAATAAAAAAGCACTTGCCCTTTCATGAGTAAAATAATGCCCCCCCTTAACACGCAACACAAAAGCTCCCAGCCCCCCTTTCTGTCCCAATACTTCTAAACAAACTTTAACGGTCTTAATTCCCCCTTCAAACATCTTCCTCCATTTCCCAACATGCTTTCATATTCACTCCAAATCCCCTCTTGCTTTTCCTCCTCTGCTCTTTCCTTTTTATAAAACTTTTCCTCTGCTCAATGCTGTACTGCTTCTTCTCTTCCTCCTAAGCCTCATGTTCGTTCTACAACATGCTTTCTATTCACTCCAAGCCACTAATAGTTACCTCTCCCTCCATTTCCTCAATCCCCCCAATGTGAAACCCAGCCGACAGCTTTTCCCCTCGCAAAACGCCCACAATTTCTCACATATAGGCTCTTTTCTTCATACCCCCCTCTCTCTCATATCGGCTAAAAAATTTCCCGCAAAACGCTCCCCCCCCCCAAGAAGGAAAACATAACGCGCATCATGGTCACCGCAATAAAAAAGCATTTGGGCCCATCATTGCGGCTTCCTTTTTCAATCTAGCTATTGCACGACGGAAAAATCATGACGACAATATTCTTCCTCCAATTTTTTTACCATCAACAGAGCCACCTCTTGCGATATGAAAAGAATAGCGTTGTGTTTTTGTGGTTCGAGTCTGATTAAATTTCGCGCATTTCCAGCATAATAAAGTGGAATCCCTTGATAAGAAGTCTTGAGATAACTTGGCATGTTTACCACCAATAATCTGTCAAGACATCACATGGCCGTAAACGATGCTGTTTTTCATAAGAGCCATAGAGATTATCTTCATAATCGCAAGCCGCTCTTTCATTTAAACAAGCATGATAAGCTTCACTATTCAAAACGAAGGGCTGCAATGGCGTATTTTCTTCATTCATTTCATGATTTTCGACATAAAAATCAGCGATTTTTTCCGTAACATCTTCAGCATGAGAAGTTGTCAGATCGAGTCGTAAAACTCTATAAACAGTTTCACATTCTTCAATCAATTCGAGCACTTCTTCGATTTCGTCAATTGGTCCTTCATAAGTATCAGGATTTTCCTCTTCGCATAAAACGATAATGATTTCATCCTCTTTAACGAATGGAATATTTTTCATTATTTCCCCCTTTAGATAGTTGATAAAGCATAACCTTGTCTTGACAAGACTAAATATAGCGTTAGTCTTATATCCTCTATAGGAGAGATGTCAACCATTTTATCCTTCATAAAAGATATATTTTAAATCTCTGCGGGGTTCAAATGACATATGTAAATAAAAATCTATTATTCTTTGTTCCTCTCATGTCCCTTTGTTGTTCTCTATTTGTTCTTACTCGATTGCAATTATAAACACACAGGAGAGATAAAATGAGTGATATGATATTAATAAAATACTGGAGTCGTCTTGATTCAAAAGCACAGAAGGAAGTTATTTTGGAGCTTCGTCAACGGGTCGCCGCAAAAGAGTCAAAATCGCCTGCCTCTCTTGCGGAGAGAGTTTTGAAATAAGCTCTATAAATTCTTTATCTTCAGGGCTAGCCCCTTTACCGTAAAGAATATAATTCATACTGATATTAATTTCGTGACAAATTCGCGAAAGAGATTCGATTGTTGGTTCTTTTCCTTCAGAAAGAATAGAATGAAGGTACCCCGCACCTTTACCGGCAGAGAGGGAGATAGATCTTTTTGACCGCCCACTTTTTTCAAAAGCGATCCTTAATCTTTGACGCCAACCATCGATATTCATAATTTCACCATATAGCGCGTCTTTTTAAAAAAACACGTCCTTTTTATAAAACGAGCTTGCATTATCCTCTAAAAAGGATAAAATTAAGGAAACAAATTTTACTTTTTAGGGAGAAAATTTTTTTATTTTTGGATCATAAAAACACTTTAACCACCCTATAGGATATACAAAACCACCTCCCAAAGTTGCTGCCCAAAGCAGATACATTGAAAATGTGTGGTACTCTTTATTTTTTCCATCACCGCAATCTTAAATCGTAAGTTTGCATGCGTTTCAAGCACACCCAATCATTTATAAGCGTCGTAAAGAAGCCTCTCGTCATCATCGAACAGAGCCCAACACAACACAAGTTAAATCCTTATTTGCGCTTTTATCATCAATAAAAATGTATAAAAAAGAAGAAAGTAGATTGCAGTATGAAACACGCTAATCAACAAGAAACTCCTCATTATGAATCGTCTAGGCTTCCATATGTTTGTTGGTATCAAAATGACTTTCTAGGAGGCGTACGTGGGATGCGCGCACACGAAATTGGAATCTATACGATTCTTCTCAATGAAATGTATGCACGCGGCCGTCCTCTAGAAATATCGAAAGAACGTTTAGCGCGTCTTTGTGGTTGTGACAAGCGAACTTTTGTTAATGTTTTAGAAATGCTCATCCAAGAGGGTAAGATTTTAAATTTAGCCAATGGATTATGGAACAAGCGTTGCGAAAATGTTTTTCAAGAGCGTGAAAAATTGCTTGAACAAAAATCCTTTGCGGGTCGTTCTTCGGCAAAAAAACGCAAGAAAATCAATGCTGAGATTCAACAACTGCTTAACGAGAGTACAAAAGATGCTGCACAAAGCTCAGAAGCTCAAAAGACAGAAGAAAAGGAAACACCTTACGGTGTTTTAGAAAAGAAAATTTTGTTTGATGAGACAGAACCTTGTTTTTCCTGCGAAGAGAACTTTGAACAAAGCGATCACCCATCACCCTCATCGGCTCTTGATTCTGCTCTCCCTTCCCCTCCACAAGAAGAAGCGGAGCAAAAAAACGCCCCCTCTTTAAACGCTCCCCAAACCGATTTTGCCCCTGCCCCTATTACACAAATTGTCACGGAGGAAAAAACAAAATCCGCCACCACACTCCCACCCAGCCTCTCTGTATCCATTCCGCCTTCTTCCAACAAAAAACCCACTGCCTCAGTTGCCAAAGGGCATCGCCTTCCTGAGCATTGGCAAGCAGACATCAAGGCAGCAGTTTCAGAAGGTTTAAGTGAAAGCCAAGCTCATTGGCAAGAAAAGAAGTTTCGCGACTATTGGCAAGCCAAAAGCGGCAAAGAAGCTCTCAAAGTAGACTGGCAAGCCACATGGCGCAACTGGTTTCGCCGTGAAATCGAACGGCTAGAACAGAAAAAACAGGGGAGCTCCTCATCTTTCATCTCTGAGAACAACGACATGCTTTACCGCAGTTTGATCAACTATAGCGACAATTTTTGACATCACACGAACAACCTATTTTTCAAGCACGCGCGGAGACAAAAAATGTTTCAAAACCATAAAAATAATAACAAAAACAACAATGAAATAAGCTCTTCATACAGCAAAACGAGCCAACATCACCCCTACTACTCTCACCACAAAAGTGTTCGCCCTACACAAGCCCATCTCTTGCACGCAAAGGAACACAAAAGCTCTCCAGCCTCTGTGTATCCATCCCGCCTTCTTCCAACAAAAAACCCACTGCCTCACAATTGCCCAAGAGCACCGTCTTCCATGCACTTGGCAAATAGTTATCAACGCGGCAGTTTCAGAAACTTTCAGCAAAGATCATACCCTTCAAACAAGGCTCGCCAGCCTCTCTGTATCCACCTCCTCTTTCTCGAGCAACACCCTTCTTCCAATTACCGCCCTTTCCAAAGAGCACCGGCTTTCTGAACATTGGCAAACAGACATCAACAGAGCCATTTCAAAAAACCTTCAACGAAAAGCAAACTCTTTGGCAACAAAACACCCCAACAAGCGCCACAACACATGACCCAACAGGACCCCCCAGCATGCACAAAACCTCAGGCAGATCCACCCCGCTCTTCTTACACCCCCCTTCCTCCTTTCCCCAAGACACCACTTCCCATGCTCTTGGCAAACAGACATCAACAGAGCCATTTCAGAAGGTTTGAGTAAAAGCCAACCCCATTAGCAAAGCCAAGAAGTTTGGCGACTATTGGCAAGAAAAGAGCGACAAAGAAGCGCTCAAAGTAGACTGGCAAGCCCCATAGCACCACAGATTTCACGATCAGATCGAACGGTGAGAACAGCAAAAGAGAGTCCTTATCTCCTACATCTTAAGAAAAACAACAATCATATCACGAATGACCATGAGCACAATTTTTGAAATCAAACAAAAACTTATCTCACAAGCCGATAGAATAGTAGAAATGCTTCTTCCCCAAGGGCACAAACGAGGCAACAATTGGATTGTAGGCAACACACGTGGTGAAGCGGGTCAAAGTTTATCAATTTGCTTGAGTGGGAGTAAAGCAGGACTTTGGTATGACTTTGCAGAAGGCACTGGAGGAGATCTTTTAGATCTTTGGTGTGAAGTCAAAGGCATTAGCCTCTCTCAAGCATTAGAAGAAGCACGCGCAACTCTCAATTTGACACGCCCCAAACCCTTTATGGTCCCTCATCGTTCCTATCGCCGTCCACCGGTTCCTAAAGGGCAGACCCCGCAAAATCTGGTAAAAAACTATCTCCACAAAGAACGCCACATTCCTCTAGAAGTTATAAAGCGCTATCGCATAGGAGAAAATGGTGACAAAATCATTTTCCCCTTTTATAAACCCGACGGCACCCTTGCTTTAGTCAAAGAACGGCTCGCGCAAGCAGGAGCAAAAACAAAACCAACAGCTTCCCAATGTGAACCGATTTTGTTTGGTTGGCAAGCCCTTTGCCCCACAGCCCCCCCCTCCACGCACGCACCTCAGCAAGCATCTCAGCAGGCGCCTCAGCACACAACCAACCACCCCTCCACGCACACACCTCAGCAGGCATCCCAACACACACCTCAGCAGACATCCCAACACACACCTCAGCAGACATCCCAACACACACCTCAGCAGGCATCCCAACACACAGCCACAACCAACTACCCCTCCACGCAAGCACCTAAGCAGGCGCCCCAGCAGGTACCCTCAACCAACCACCCCTCCACACACACACCTCAGCAGGCGCCCCAGCAGGTACCCTCAACCAACCCCGCCTCCACGCACACACCTCAGCAGGCATCTCAGCAGGCATCCCAACACACATCCCAGAACACACCTCAGCACACACCTCAGCAGGCGCCCCAGCAGGCATCCCAACACACATCCCAGCACACACCTCAGCAGGCATCCCAACACACACCTCAGCAGACATCCCAACACACACCTCAGCAGGCGCCCCAAAACACCGCCACAACCAACTACCCCTCCACGCAAGCACCCCAAAACACACCTCAGCAGGCATCTCAGCACGCACCTCAGCAGGCATCCCAAAACACCGCCACAACCAACCACCCCTCCACGCACGCACCTCAGCAAGCATCTCAGCAGGCACCCACGCACGCGTCCCAACAGGCGCCATTCCCCACGCTTTCTTCAACAAACCGTACCATTGTTATCACTGAAGGAGAAATTGATGCGCTTTCCTTAGCCGCCTATGGATATCCGGCGGTTTCTGTTCCCTTTGGAGGAGGAAGTGGAGGCAAACACAACTGGATTGAAAATGAATTTGATCATTTAGAATCTTTTGAAACAATTTTTTTAGCCACCGATATGGATCCGCCCGGAGAAGAAGCAGCCCGTGAAATTGCCAGCAGGCTTGGACGTCACCGTTGCTACCGTGTCCGTTTACCCCGCAAAGATGCCAATGACTGTTTAACCGCAGGGATTGATAGCGCCACCATAAAAGCCGCCTTTTCCTCAGCACTAAGCTTTGCACCAGAAGGTTTACGGCGCGCCTCAGACTATAAAGATCAAGTGATTGGGCTTTTTTGGCCAGAGCCTGAAAAACATCTTGGTTATACGGTTCCCTATCCTAAACTGCAGGACAAATTGCATTTCCGCCCAGCAGAATTAACGCTCTGGAGTGGTGCGAGTGGTGCAGGTAAAAGCCAATTGTTATCAGACTGTATTCCCCATTGGATTGCACAAAAGAGTCGCCTTTGCTTAGCGTCTCTAGAAATGAAAGGAGAACAATCGCTCCGCCGTTTAACCAAACAAACGGGCGGCTTAGAACAGCCTACAAAAGAAACGATTGAACGGATTCTTCATTTTTTAGACGAAGGGCTTATTCTTTATGAACATGTTGGCAAATCAAGCGTAGATACCTTGCTTGAAGTCTTTGACTATTGCCGTGCGCGCTATGGCTGCGATCAATTTATCATCGACAGTTTGATGCGGCTTGGCATTGCCTCTGATGATTATGCAAGACAAGAACAAGCCGTTTATAAAATGGTTGATTGGGCTGTTTTAAACAGTGTGCATATTCACCTTGTCGCCCATGCCCGCAAAGGCGGTCTGGATAAAGATATCCCCAGCACAGAAGACATTAAAGGCGCCTCAGAAATTGGCGCCAATGCCTTTAACATTATCACCATTTGGCGCAATCGGTCGTTGGAAGATAAAATCTTTGCCGCCTCTCTAGCACAAGAAAAAGCAGATTTAGCCAAACGCCCCGGCGTCATTATGAATATTGCCAAACAACGTTCTGGTGATTTTGAAGGAAAAATAGGGCTCTGGTTTGATCCCCAAACCTACCGCTATCGCTGTTCTTTTGAACAATCATTCCCTCGACGTTATCTGTAATACCCCATAAACCCCACTCTCTTAAAAAACGCCTCCGCCTTCAAACGCGCACGTCTTGCTCCCTCACAAACAACAGGAAGGATAAATCCACAAATGATGAAAAACACCCAATCCTTCGCGAACCAAAGCCAGCTCAACCCCATATACTCTGCTCCCAAACGCAAACAAAAAAAGGTCGCTCCAACAACAGCGCAAAACACCACCCCTTTCAATAGCCACAAACAACGCGTCACCACCCCATCTTGCCGCCCCCTCATATGCAAAATCAAGAACCACTCCAACACTACAGCAAACACGATCCCTATCAAGGACAATAGTCCCCACGGTATATCCATACTCTCCATTCCCTCAAGAGCCAAAAAAAGGACGACTCCTAAAATGCAGTAAAACAGCACTTCCTTCAAAAAGAGGGAAACACCACAAATACAATAAAACGCCGCCCGCCACCAAGGAATATCGAAGCGATTGGAAAGCTTATAAGTACCAATAACGACAACAATAAAAAGGTAGGAAAACACCAACAACAGCAAAAAAAACAAATCGTTCGACATCAATATCCAAAATAACCCACAGTAAAATTAAAGACCACACCCATGGAGAAAAAAACACCAGCTACCTCAAGAACCAAGCCCATAGAACACGCGCACACCTTGCTCCCTCACAAACAAAAGGAAGGGTAAATCCAAAAATGAATAAAAACACCCAATCCTTCGAGAACCAAAGCCAGCTCAACCCTAGATTCTCTGCTCCCAGACGGGTAAAACAAAGAATTAGTGCCAAAATGCAGAAAAACAGCACAAAATTCAAAGCACGCAACAACCTCTGTAGCACCGTATCACTTTGCTCGCGTATAAAGAACCCCAAGAGCACTTTCAACAATACAGACAAGAGCAAAACCTTTAAGAATACCGCTCTTATGCTATCCATATCTCTGACGCCCACAGCAGCAAACCACAGGATAAAGCCCATAAGGCAACAAAACATAACCGCCTTTACGAACACTTGCCAAGCAACAGGCATACTCTTGACGCCCAGATGCACCAAACCAAGGACAGTTGCAAAAATGCAAGAAAACACCGCCCCCTTCAAGAGCAGCTCTCCGTCAACAGCGCGCCTGCCCACGCCCACATAAACAAAACCAAGGTAGGTAGCAACAACGCCATAAAGCACCACCCATCTCCAAAACATCCACCCTGTAACAGAGCGACGCTTTGCTCCCACATAAATAAAAATCAAGACAAGAGCAAAAAAGCAGAAAAACCCCAACCACTGCCAAAACATCACATCGTTCGACATCAAATACCCCTCACAGAAAGAACATCAAAGACCACGCCCGTGGAAAAGAAAAATGCTCATTCTTTTTAAGCACCACCCCAACAGTACACGCATACACCGTATCCCCTCCAAAGCAAAAAAAGGAACAAGTCCAATAGTGCCCGCAAACACCCCATTGTTAAAGATCACAAACCAGCGAACCCCCATATGCTTGGCTCCGTTATACGCCAATCCAACAACAGCTCCAACAACGCCGCAAAACACCAGAAACCTCAAAAACATGTCCCGCGCAACTACCATACGCCCCGCTCCTTTATTAAGCAAAAATCAGAGACCATGCCAAAATGCAGCAAAAGATCAATCCTTTGAAAAGAATGAAAGCCTAAACCCAAGACGCCTTGCTCCTAAACCAATAAGCCCAAGAATAACGCCAAAGACAACGCCAAAAAGAATGTTAAACACCCACCTGTTTGAGAACCACACCCAAGTCAAACCAAAGTGCTCAGCTTGCGCATAAACAAACTTAGAGACAGCGATAATAATGAAGCTCAACGCCAAATTTTTTAAAAAAGCCTTCCTTGTAACCCCAAAAGACCTCATTGCCGCATAAATAGAAACAAAGACAAGAGCAACAAAGCAGAAAAACCCCAACCACTGCCAAAACATCACATCGTTCGACATCAAATACCCCTCTCAGAAAGAACATCAAAGACCACGCCCGTGGAGAAGAGAAATGCTCATTTTTTTAAGCCCCCCAACAGTACACGCACACACCGTATCCCCTCCAGAGCAAAAAAAGGAACAAGTCCAATAGTGCCCACAAACACCCCATTGTTAAAGATCACAAACCAGCGAACCCCCATATGCTTAGCGCCCACATGCGCCAATCCAACAACAGCTCCAACAACGCCGCAAAACACCAGAAACCTCAAAAAAGACACCCCACGCGATATCCCCTTACCCCGCACCCTCATAAGCAAAACCAAGGACAGGTCCAGCAATGCAACAAACACCGCTCCTATCACTAAAAATTCCCACGATATATCAAAACGCTTCACTCCCTTATAAGCAAAGCCAAGAACCACTACAGCAATGGCGCAAAACACCACAGCCTTGAAAAACACGCCCCACGATACAGTCTTACGGTCTGCTCCCACAACAATAAAACAAAGGGTCGCTCCAGCAATGCAAGAAATCTCCACCCCCTGCCAAAACACCTCCCACGTCATAACCGGTCGCCCCGCATCCTCATAAGCAAAACCAAGGACCAAGCCAATAACGCAGAAAAACGCCAGCCCCTTCAAAAACATGTCCCGCGCAACCACCATACGCCCCGCTCCTTTATTAAGTAAAAATCAGAGACCATGCCAAAAATGCAGCAAAAGATCAATCCTTTTCAAAGAATGAAAGCCTAAAACCAAGACGCCTTGCTCCTAAACCAATAAGCCCAAGAATAACGCCAAAGACAACGCCAAAAAGAATGTTAAACACCCACCTGTTTGAGAACCACACCCAAGTCAAACCAAAGTGCTCAGCTTGCCCATAAACAAACTTAGAGACAGCGATAATAATGAAGCTCAACAACACCATCTTGAAGAACAAACCCTGATTTACACCACGCCGCTGCATTACTTCATAACCAAACATAAGGAAAATGCCGGGAGTGCCATAAAATACCACAGCCCGTAAAAATACGCCCCACGTCATCCCCAACGCCTTCATTTCCATATAAACAGACACAAAGACAAAAACCGCAATGCAGAAAAATACCAATCTTTTCAAAGACAAAGCGCCGCGCAACATCATGCCACTCCCCATCAAGCCATTCAAGGAAAATCCACCATGCAACAAAACACCCCTCTTTTCAAGAGCCAAATCCATGGGGCTCCCCCACACAAGCGCAACAGTCCAAATCACCCCCAAGAGCGCATACCCAACACGCACACTCCAACACATGTCTTCCTCTCATCCCCCTCTTTTACCTAGAGCAAGCAACATTTTTTAAAAAACGAGAAGCAAAGTTAAAATTTTTAAGGAGATGCTATGACCCATCACGAGAAAAAAAATACACAAACCTGCCCGCTTGATCATCAAAATCAAGGAAAGCACATTGGTCATTTAAAGACGCAAGAAATTGCTGTTGAAACGCGTAATCCTTATTTTAAACCCAATCATCCAGAAAGTTCCAGCAATCCGCGCACCATCAATGCCATTGCCAATACACAAAGCCATCCCATTGCACTTTTATATGCGAAAGGACATCTCAGCAAAGCCCAATATAAAGCGGCAGAACGTTTTTATTTTTACTGGCGTCAAAGTCAAGCCGATCTCCACATGAGCCTTGACTACACCCGTGAAAAGGTTTCCTGTAGCCAAGGGTACACACACCCCATTGAACGTCAAATAGAAGCATCCAATCATTTAAAAACAATCAAAGTTCAACTGGGTATTCTTGGCTATTCACTGCTTGAACGCGTTATCGGCTATGGACAAGCAATCAAAGAATTAAATTCTTCAAAACGCAAACAAAATTCCCTTGCCGATCATTTACGAGATTGTTTAGACTTGCTCGCATTTCATTGGGGATATGCAAACCATAAACATTCTGAATAATCCCCTCCTCGCCATTCAAATCTGCCTCCCATGTTGCTGCGCCTTCTAAAGCCCCCCACACCGCTTAATCATCCAGCAGCTCTCCCCAACCTCTTCCACCACTTCACCCCTCACACCCAAAAGGACAATACTTCACTCCACACCCACTCAAGATACACTCCACACCCTTAAAAACAAAAACCCTGCTCCCACACCAGTCCTGTAATCATGAGGTTCTTTTAAGTTTATTCGTGCTTATTGAAGAATAAGTTTTGTTTAAGATGCTTGCATGCATCATAACAGCTTTAAATACAGTTTATTTAAATACAATTTAATTGTTTAATTAATGTCGAGTCTCAAAATAAATATTCAATTGAAAAAGTATTCATTAATTTTTAATGCAAAATGACAAAATTTTCTTTTTTGTAAAAAGTATTTTTTATATTGATATATTTTGAATTCTCTGCTAATTTTAGTGTAATAGTTTTGTAAGTATGAATTTGTGGATTGGATACGGTCTTTTAAATTCATTTTTTTAACATGTCCTACAAGCCAATGTTAAAATTCTCCTGCTTTTAGTCCTCTGATTACAACGGAGGACTTTTTTTTATGACTGTACTTTTTTATAACTGTATTGTCTTAAATCACTCTCTTATGAGCTTTGTTATATTCCTCCATAAAATCTCCCCGCAAACTAGATCATTCTTTTATCAAGTTGGCTTGCGTTCGATCCTCAAAGAACAAAGGTTCTTAACCCAATCTGATCTACAAACAGCTTGGATAGACTTCACTCTTGGTTTTCCATTCACTCTTTGTTTTCTATTCAGGGATTTTCAGCTGAACTCAAGATGCAACACGAGCAAGCTCTGCCCTAAAGATTCACCACGCCCTTTAAAAAACACTTCAATATATCCAAAGCGCCGGCTGGCTCTCATATCACCAAACCGCAAATGACAGTGTTTTACGACATAACAGAATGACTTATGTTTGACGACTTTCTTTATCCTGTAGCCCACCAACCGGTTGATGTATCATGGCACCATTTTGATTTATAATTATAATCGCGCGTTATTCATATTAAAATTAAGCGACCCGAGTATCATAGGGATTGTCTCATTTCAAATTTATTTCATATTGCATCAATCAACAGCATATCTTTTGCACGTTACCAACATGAGAGACATATGAAATAACACACTTCGAAGATAAAAAAGCAAGATGCCTCTTATGAACACGCTCAAGAGCCAAAGGCTGTCATCCCATGAGATGCTAAAATAGTATGATAGTGCTGGCTTTCGCCTTATGCGATTTTAAAAAGGGCTGATCCACTTCACAAGAGATTTCTCCATTATCCCATTCACCAACATTATTGTGAGATAAGACAACATGATGTTTTTAAATCAAGGACGTAAATGTGCAACACAAGTATATTCTGTTTGGAACATTCTGTTTTACGCGACTCACGTAAAACCCCATTAAAAAACTTGCATCCCCACGAGAAAAAACTAAAGCGTGAGGATAAAAACATGAGACAAGCGTGATTCCATTCAGCTATTGCTCTTTAACTGTCAAACCAAATAAAAAATAGATCCGGCCAAATAAAAAATAGATCCGGAAAGACAGAGTTTCATCTATAGCACTTCATATTCTTCTCAAATATGTTCATCTTCCTGCTTTAAGAGATAAACTAAAAAGATATACAACATCGCTCCTAACATCCCCCTCTTTCTAGCATCCCTCAAGAATCAAACGTTATACAGCTCATTTTGTCATATTATAAAGCATTGTTATTTTAATGCGGTGTTGAGGCAGTGAAAATAATTGAAGTGTTTAGCCACCGCCATTAGCGAAGCAAAAAAACAAACTGTTGAAAAGCAGTGTAAATCTTGTGTAAACATAAAAAAAACAAGAAAAAGGCACAAAAATATCTTAATTTTTATAAAAATACTCAACGTCTTTTACGATTGTATTGACGAACAACCCTGATCACATAATCATCTTAAATATTGAGAATAAAAAATGAATAGCCCTACCCTAGCAAATACAGCAACCTACCAATATAAAATATAAAAAAAAATCTTTTGGTTATCTCTGTTTCTTATAGAATATGCCTTTCCCTATGGATGCACTCTAGCCTCCAAAGAGTGCATTCAATCCATGGAAAGGATGCACTCCAGCCCTCATAAAGAGTGCATCCTTCCCCTCAAACGGATACTGCCCAACCCTCATAAAGCAGTATCCAAACTGTAGAGGATGCACTCCGCCCTCATAAAGAGTGCATCCTTCCCCTCAACGGATACTGCCCAACCC
>NZ_JBHILY010000003.1:87738-93311 GCF_042193555.1 Bartonella sp. PS17NMGDW
CCAAACTGTAGAGGATGCACTCCGCCCTCATAAAGAGTGCATCCTTCCCCTCAACGGATACTGCCCAACCCTCATAAGGCAAGTATCCAAACTGTAGAGGATGCACTCCGCCCTCAAAAAGAGTGCATCCTTCCCCTCAACGGGTTTTACTCAACTTTCATCGTATTTCATTCTTATGAACCCTCATTTTATGAATCCTTAGTCAAAGGCACAAAAAAGAAGTTTGCTAGCAACTATTGTATCACCCACCTTATGGGATTCCACTTGCCTACAGAGCTTTCAAACTTTTTTACGCCTTCATAAAATCGAATCTGAAAGAATTCATTAAGGCAATTAAGGGTAAATTTTGTCAAAATATAGACAAACTTTATTCTTTTTTATGACTGTTGTATTTTTACTATAGTTATTTAAATCGAATTTATGTATGATACATATCGATATTTATTTATCGAAATAAATATAGGAGAAAAAACTATGAATATCAGATATTTTTTCATAGCGGGGGCAATTACAAGTGGTTTAGCTCTCGCGATTCAAAAATCTGATCGTATAGTCAATAAAGAACCCTCTCCTATTGTTGCACCTTATACTATTGAGAAAACAAATTTACAGTTTGTTAAACAAGTAAGGGACACATCGGATACATTGAATATACTGAGAGTCAGTAATAGAAGCGCCTCAGAACAAGCATCAATAAACGATATATACGAAAAAGGAAGAAGTTTATTGAATGCAATAGCTGGTTTTTTAGGATCAATTATTATATATTTTATACAACTGGTTTCCGCTAGAGTATAAGATACAAAAATTTCTTAAAATAAGGTTATATACATTTTGTGTGTATTGTAAAATTTAAATAAAAAGGCCCTTTTAAAATGGGGCCTTTTTTAGTTTAATTTTTCCGATGTTTTAATTTAATTTTTATTGTGTTTTTATTTGTTCAATATCACCGCCTTCAAAAATGACATTTTTTACTTGTCCCACATCTCAAATAATGAGGGCTTTTCCCTTAAGCTCCCCCCCCATAGGCGCTTTAGTCAACGGACTTCCCCATAGCGCTTTAGTCAATGAGGGTCCACAATCCTTTTGTTCTTCTTGTTCTTCCAAAAAATTCTCCTATTTTCAAGAAAATGACCCTGCAACCCCACTTCAATAGGATTCATTTCAAAGCTTGAATGAACAAGGCTCCTAAAAATACGAAAACAACCCATATACCGCGCCCCCCTACAAGCAAAACCATTCTTTGAACTTCCTCGCAATTTCAAACGATAAAGTAAGTCCCAAGCGCTCACTCTAGGCTCTAAATCCCATGGGCTCTTATTCCCTTTAATCAATACTAATCCATAATCGGCTTTTCTTCCACTCAATGCCATCTTCAACACTGCTCCTTAGAGCAATATTTACGGACAACCCATAAAAGAGCACCAAAACACCTCAAAGGTAAAAAAGCTTAACACTACTCAAAAATGACATTTTCTACCCTTCCTCACATCTCAAATAATGAGGACTCTCCTTTTAAGCTCACCCCACAGCGCTTTAGTCGACAGAGCTTCCCTCCATAGGCGCTTTAGTCAATGGACTTCCCCCTCATAGCACTTGAATAAGCGATAATTTATGAGCATTTTCTAACAAAACAAAGGAACCGTCTTTAAGAAGATAGCAGAATTTATAATCAATTTTTCTCCCCTATTCTTGAGGATCAAGCCATTTTCAGTCTATTTTTTAAAATCTTGGCTATTATTCTTGATTTTTCGAGCACTTTATTTTGCTCTGGTATGAAAGGTCTGAAAGCGCCTCAATCATGGCGCTTTTCTTCTTTCAAATAAGGGTACTTTTCTTCAACAGGAGAATAAACTAATCAATTTTTATATCCATAAATGCGATTTCACCATCTTTGATATAAGTAATATCAGGAGCATGTTTTACCCCCTCTGCTTCAATCACGAGCTGTTCATCACTCACCCCTTCAAATCCTTGTTCCCTTAATTCTTGTTTTTTCTCCTCGACTAATTTTTTATGAAAAGCGCGTTTTTGATTACACGTATTAGGAGATCTCACTCTAAAAAGCTGATAGTCCATGGCTATAGACCACTTCTCAGCAACCCGTTCCAGCAGATCGTAACTGAACTTTGCTTCCCTTTTCACTTCTTGAGCGATCATTAAAGCGCGTTCCAAATGAACTTTTTCAATGGTTTCATCAAAGCCAAGCTTCTCCCCTGCCGTAAAACTTTCATCATAAGAAGCTAAAGTCTCAACATCACCCAGTAAGGCAAGAGCAGCAAGATGCAGCAAAGCATAAGGTGCAAGCTCTATGTCATCATCCGGTGCCCAAGATAAAGAGTCTTTTTCCCAAGGAGGAATACCATATTGAGAGCGAAACATTTCATGCAAAGAATCACTTTCCATTGTCCATTTTAAAGTTTTATCGAGTGCTTTCTTTAAACGCTGGGCGCTCACTTTTTCTTCAAAAATTTCCAATCCATTGGGTACAAAATTCATAAATACTGTTGGCACAACCCCAGAATTATGAGGATTAATCGTCTGACAAGCCGCCGCAAAAATACCGCTCATAATTAAAAGTCCGCGATCAAAGGGCGAAAACTCTTCCACTCGTTGCTCGTTATAGAGAAACTGCACTTCACGATCTGGTAAAAAGAGGGTTGCCAAATAATCTCCCTTTCCCTCGATTTCCACCGACCATCCCAAGCTTTTTAAAAGCCCTGTTGCACTTTCTATCGTGAGAATTTCATCATCATCATAATCGGCAGAGAACTCTTTTTCCTTTAGTTGTAAACGCCTCTTCTGCACCACGGCTTCATCTTTCCAAAACTGCTGCGTTGCAAGATCATTTTCTTTAAGCACTCTTTCCAGCTCGCCTTTCACTTGGAAATTCATTTTCATCCGTTTGAAGACAGAGGTATAAAGAGCTAAAATAAGCATGATAATGATCATGCAAATAGCAATAAATATCCAAAACCCGGGATCCAAGACACGTACCGCTATAGGATCACTGTTCATTTTTCCCCTCTCAGTCTTTAAAAAAGCCCGTGCGACAGAGAGCTTATGTGCTCTCGCACCGAGATTGCTTCTTCTAGTTTCTGAATATTTTTTCGCAACTCACACGTCACTTTGGTGCGAAGCCATAACATCACCGGAATAAAAATAATAACACAAACCGTTATGATGTCCGTTGTTTTAAAGAGAACGGCATGCACAACATATTGCCACCCTGTCAGCTGCCAATTCAATACACCTGGTATTTCTATAACCATTTTCCACATGATAATGAGAACAGCAATAGCAAAGATAATTTTATAATCCTTTGCTGAGAGCAACACTTGCTGGAGCGAAAAAGAATGCGCTCCTTTATGCGTTTCTTGCTCTGATGCCCAATTTTGCTCCTTCATGTATTCCCCTCTCACTCTTTGAAAAGACCCGTGCGACAGAGAGCTTATTTGCTATCACACAGAGATTGCCTCTTCTCGTTTCTAGATCTTTTTTCCAATTTACGCATTATGATGATGCAAAACCCAAATACCACCGGAATAAAGAAAAGTACACAGGCCATTATGGTTTGCGTCATAATAAAAATAATAATATTCGTGGTACCTTGCTACCCTCTTACCTTCCTCACACCTCAAACAGTGAAGATTTTCAAACCGGCCAATCTGTAACCGATAGCCACAATTCAGCTTTTTTCCCAAAAATTCTCCTATTTTCAAGAAAATCACCCTGCAGCCCCACTTCAATAGAATTCATTTCAAAGCTTGAATGAACAAGGCACCTAAAAATACGAAAACAACCCATATACCACGATCACCTGCTAGAAAAACCGTTCCCCCTTCCTCACATTTCAAACGATGAAGTAAGTCCCAAGCGCTCACTCTAGGCTCTAAACCCCACGGGCTCTTATTTCCTTTAATCAACACTGATCCATAATCGGCTTTTCTTTCACTCAATGCCACCCTCAACACTGCTCCTTAGAGCAATATTTACGGACAACCCATGAAAGAGCACCAAAACATATCAGAGGCAAAATGGTATAGAGAGAAATCCCTATAAAGGCTGAATCTCTCATAATTTCTTCATTATTTTTCCCTCTCATGACTTCTCAAACGCTGTATCCTGTTCTTGCAAGACGTTTTTCAGTTCTTTTCTTAAGCAGCAATACGTTCTCACCTGCTTAAAGACACCATAATAAAGTTGTAAAATCATCATAGGAATACAAGCAACCCACAGTGTCACGAACAGAAGCACGAGACCGAATATTGTAACAAGAATATCACTCCATTTTTCTCTATCGCCTTTTTTATACCAATCCTTTTGATCGGTTATTTTACCCCGTTGCTGGTTTATTTCTTTCAATTTTTGAGTATTTTTTCTCAACAAAAGCCACAATGTTATGAAGAGTATGTACAGAACTGGAAACAAGACCCAAACACACACTGTAATAACTTGCCAAAACGCACACAGAGAGAGAAAAAGGGGTGTATCCTGCCACCCTGTCAAGTTCTCTTGGCTACCCAAGGATGGGAAAAATAAAATCCTGTTGCACAACTCAATAATGAGCGAGAGGAACCAAATGACAACACACTCTCGCACAGAAAAATAATCTTTCCCAGAAAAATAGCGTAGTTCATTATAAAATGCTAAATAAAATGCTGAATTTTTCCCCTTCATTGCTCTTCCTTTTTTTATGAAAAACGCATTTTTTTATCTCATGCCCGCTCTTTTAAGAACCACGAAAAGTGCGATGCATGGCGCTTCCCTTATTTTCAACAAAAAACCCAAACTTTCTAAAAGCGCGGTTGCTCTTCCAAATGATGAAGAGCAGCCTCCTCATTACAAAAGAAAATAGACTCTCTTCTTTGCCTGATGATTTTCCAACCATCCCCTCTTCTCTATGTCACGAGCTTCTAAACATTGTCTCTTCCCCCTCACGATAGCTACAAAAGCGCCTTGTCACTCTCTTTATCTTACGTTTTAGTAGCCGTCTCATTCTACGATACTTTCTCACCTGCTTAAAGACACCATAATAAAGTTGTAAAATCCCCACGGGAATAGCAGCAAACCACACTGTCACGAACACAAGCACGAAACTGAATATTGTAACAAGAATATCGTCCATTTTCCACTTCACACTTTCTTTATATCGATCCTTTTGATCGGTTATTTTACCCCGTTGCTGATCTATTCCTTTCAATTTCCGAATATTTTTTACCAACAAACGCCGCAATATGAAGCAGAGTATAAACATAACTGGGAACAAGACCCAAACACACACTGTAATAACTTTCCAAAACGCATACAGAGAGAGAAAAAGAGGTGTATCCCACCACCCTGTCAAGTTCTCTTTGCTACCCAAAGATGAGAGAAAGAAAATCCTGTTCCATAGCTCAATAATGAGGGAGAGGAAACAAATGACAACATGCTCTTGCACAGAAAAATAATCTTTCTCGAAAAAATGGCGCAGTCCATTATAAAATGCTGAATTTTTCCCCTTCATTGCTCTTCCTTTTTTTATGAAAAACGCATTTTTTATCTCATGCCCGCTCTTTTAAGAACCACGAAAA
>NZ_JBHILY010000003.1:93411-98375 GCF_042193555.1 Bartonella sp. PS17NMGDW
GTGCGATGCATAGCGCTTGCCTTATTTTCAACAAAAAACCCAAACTTTCTAAAAGCGCGGTTG
The DNA here is from genome assembly GCF_042193555.1 of Bartonella sp. PS17NMGDW. Classification (NCBI taxonomy): domain Bacteria; kingdom Pseudomonadati; phylum Pseudomonadota; class Alphaproteobacteria; order Hyphomicrobiales; family Bartonellaceae; genus Bartonella; species Bartonella sp. PS17NMGDW. The sequence continues at coordinate 93,475 of NZ_JBHILY010000003.1, forward strand.
CTCTTCCAAATGATTAAGAGCAGCCTCCTCCTCATTACAAAAGAAAATAGACTATCCCCTTTGCCTGATGATTTTCCAACCATCCCCTCTTCTCTATGTCACGAGAGCTTCTAAACATTGCCTCTTCCCCCTCACGATAGCTACAAAAGCGCCTTGTCACTCTCTTTATCTTACGCGTTTTAGTAGCCGTCTCATTCTACGATACTTTCTCACCTGCTTAAAGACACCATAATAAAGTTCTAAAATCATCATGGGAATACAAGCAACCCACAGTGTCACGCACATAAGCACGAAAACAAATATCATGACAAGAATATCGTCCATTTTCCAGTTCACACTTTCTTTATACCGATCCTTTTGATCGGTTATTTTACCCCGTTGCTGATCTATTCCTTTCAATTTCCGAATATTTTTTACCAACAAAAACCACAATATGATGCCGAGTATCAACATAACTGGGAACAAGACCAAAACACACACTATAATAACTTTCCAAAACGCATACAAAGAGAGAAAAAGAGGTGTATCCCACCACCCTGTCCGTTCTCCATTGCTACCCAAGGATAGGAGAAAGAAAATCCTGTTCCATAACTCAAGAGAGAAAATGTTGTACTCTTTGCTATCCAAGGATGAGAGAGAGAGAATCCTGTTCCACAGCTCAAGAAAGAAAATCCTGTTCCATAGCTCAATAATGAGGGAGAGGAAACAAATGACAACACGCTCTCGCACAGAAAAAACACTTTTTTCGAAAAAATGGCGTAGTTCATTATAAAATGCTGAATTTTTCCCCTTCATTGCTCTTCCTTTTTTTATGAAAAATACATTTTTTTATCTCATGCCCGCTCTTTTAAGAACCACGAAAAGTGCGATGCATAGCGCTTGCCTTATTTTCAACAAAAAACCCAAACTTTCTAAAAGCGCGGTTGCTCTTCCAAATGATGAAGAGCAGCCTCCTCCTCATTACAAAAGAAAATAGACTCTCTTCTTTGCCTGATGATTTTCCAACCATTCAGCCCCTCTTCTCTATGTCACGAGCTTCCAAACATTGCCTCTTCCCCCTCACGATAGCTACAACAGCGCCTTGTCACTCTCTTTATCTTACGCGTTTTAATGCCCGTCTCACTTTACGATACGTTCTCACCTGCTTGAAAACAAAATAGTAAAATTCTAAAATGAGCATGACAACACCCGCAGGAAAAAAGACCTCTAGCAGAAATATCAACCAAAAGTATACAATAAAAAAACAGCTTATTTTTTCTCTATCCTTTTTTACCGGATTATTTTGTTGATCGGTTGTGTGACCCCGTTGCTGGATAACCTCTTCTAACTGCTGAATCTTTTTTTTCAACAAATACGTTAAGATGAGATAAAGCACCAATAAAACAGGCATCAAGGCAACAACACACACCATGATGACTTCACGCAGCACAAAGAGCGCCAAAAGAGTGCTATCCTGCGATACACTCAACGACCACTTGGATTCTAATGGGATCAAAAGAGCTTTATGACCTATCCCAATAAGGATAGAAATAAGACAAATGATAATATGATCTTTATAAGAACGAGATGATTTTCCAAAAAGAACAGAGCACAGTTTGTTATAAAATGTGGAATTTTCCCCCTTCATTTGCTCTTCCCTTTTATACAACTGTTTGTCCTTGGCTTTTATAAGGACACAAACAATCTCTCAAGTAAAATTCCGTCCATTATCGTCAGACAGAATACCCCAGAGAACACTCGTATTGTATATTTATATTGCCAATACTTTTGCCAATTCACGTGCTTGTTTTAAAGAAACACCTCTCAACACTTCTAAACCAACGCGCGTACACCCCATTTCATGAACAGCACCCATGAAGGGGATAACAATAGCGCCCTCATGAATATATCCCCCTTACTATAAACTCTATCACCCCTATTGTTTCAATAAAAAGTATAACCCAGCACCATTCACATGCGCCGCCCACCGCATCTACGATACCCATACCCTCCCCTTGCGACAAGCCATACTCGTTCCTCTACGAGATTACCCATTTACCCTAGGCGCGCGCTCTCCTACAACAAAACCTGCCCCTTACAACAAGCCATACCCACCACCCCTTCTACGACAAGCCATACCGCGCGCCCTACAAACAGCCATACCCGCCCGCACCCTACAAACAGCCATACCGCGCGCCCTACAACAGCCATATCTAGCTTCGACAACAGCCCTTATCTCTTGAAAAGATAGAAGCATTTTTATTCTTTTATCAATTGTTTTCCGCCCCCCCTGTTTTCCGCCCCCCCCATTTAAGACATGAAAAAAGTCACTTCCATTGATGCGCAAATGATCGCGCAATAAGAGCATTTGAAATGAGAAAATCTTACAACTCTCTTATTCCAATTAAAAAGGATCAATGATCATTATAAATCAAAATATGACGATATCTTCCATTTTTCATTGGGGATCTTGCAAGCCAATAGCTCAGAATATATTCATAAAAACGCTTCTAACACAGTGAGACAGCCACTATTTTTGAGATCACGCGTTTTAATATTAATGAAAGCACTAACATTCTCTTCAAGTTTGAGGTGTTGTTTTGTCAACAATCTTGTTAGCATGGATTGATTCTATAACTATGCGGTATCATCACAATTGCTCTCTATGGACAGCATAATGATCGCTTCATTTTACTCACAATTCTTTATAAGCCTTGCGTTATAGGCTTGTCTGGAAAAGATAAAGGAAAATCCTATTGAATATAGCAATTATTTTGGGGTCTGTGCGTCAACCTTCATTAACACGAACTTTAGCCAGTTATTTAGCAGATTGCCTCATGAAGCGGGGTGCATCACTTCATTGGGTTGATTTGCGTGAACAACCGTTGCCGATAACAGATCCAGATTATCATCAGCAGGTAGAGGCTAATCCAAGTGCTGCGGTTCGTGAGTTTGTAAAAACCATTGCAGCGGCTGATGGCGTTATTCTAGCAAGCCCCGTTTATCAAGGGTCTTATTCGGGTGTTTTAAAAAATGCTCTTGATAATTTGAGCTATAATGCCTTTTTAAATAAACCTGTTGGGCTTATCTCTCATGGAAGTACCGCCAAAAAATGCGCACAACCGTGTGAACATTTATTGCCGTTGGTGCGCACGCTTTATGGTTATGCACTCCAATGTCAAATCGCCTCTTCCCCCGAAGATTTTTCCTCAGATGATGACGGTCGTACTTGGAAAGTTATCAGTGAAGAGATACAAACACGTTGTGAAAGGCTTGCTGATGAAATGTGTACATTTTTAAAGCACCGTGGTGTGATTTAAAGCAATAAGGGAGGGGACTTGAAAAAAAAGGATGCGCACTATCGTTATCTAGTGGTAGGGGGCACAGGGATGCTTGCGCCTTTGTGTCAGTCACTTGAGCCGCAAGAAGTGATTATTGCTGCACGCTTTCTTTCCCATAAAGTCCAGCTTGAGGCATTGCAAAAACAGCATATGTGTGTGCCATTGAATTATGATTGTGCGGCATCAAAGGCGCAATTTTTAGAAGCTGTGAAGCAATGGCATGATCTAAAATATTGCATATTATGGATTCATTCGTCCGCCCATGCATTTTCTTGCGCATTAATTGAGCAGTTAGCTCTTTTGCCTAAACCGCCATGTATTCTTCATATTTTTGGTTCCAACACGCATGATCAAATGGTCCTCGAATGCGCGCGCAAAAACAAGGTTGATTTTATCCCCATTCAATTAGGACAAAAAACAACCCCAAAAGGTTCACGATGGCTGACTCATCAGGAGATAAGCCAACAGGTACTGGATGCCATAAAAAACCATATGAATAAACAAAACTTATGATCAGTACCTATGCTTTTCAAAGAAGCCATGCCCTTCAATCTCTATCCATACCCGAACACCCTCTTGAATAGCCCATACTCTTTACATCATAGGCTTTGCGAACGAACAATCCCCCTCCCTTACGCCTCTCAAACAGTATCCTTATATCAAAAGCCCCAAAACCAAACGTTTTTTACCCCTGGACTTATCCCCCTCTGACGGTTTATAAAATTCACACGGACTTATTCTCTTCTCACGCGACTTAGACAGCATAATCTTATAAGGCGTCATAGTATAAAGCTTAAAACAGCAAATTGTGTTTAGAATTTTTTGTCTATTTTAAAACTGACCTTTCTCCCCACACCTCCAAGAACGACAGTTTCTACGGAACAATGGTTTCTACGCAACGTAAGGTTCCCACGAAAATCTTCTCTTTCAGCAGTCCAAATTTTAGCGGGTTTGCTTCCCTCTCATAGTCGTCCCGTCATGACTTATACTCGACAAGCTTTTTTAAAGAAATTTCAATGCGCTCCTAAAAAAAACACTTCAACGTACTTCGCACCCTCTTTATCCCAACCGCCCCAAAACCCTCACAGCTCTTCACCAACCACAAATCCTTGCCTTTACAGTTCCACGTTTTTACGATTTTGCAAATTCACAGAAAAAAAGCAAACTGCCGATAAACAGCCCCATTGAAACCTATCACAAATCTATCACTGACCTATCACCAGCCTATTACTTGCCACCAGCCCTTTTCACCCAACGCCCTCCATTCCCCCATTCCAATGACGCATTTTACAATCCAGCCCCTCCATTGGCACCCTCTTTATCCCAACCGCCCCAAAACCCTCACGGCTCTTCACCAACCACACATCTGCGCCTTTACAGTTCCACGTTTTTACGATTTTGCAAATTCACAGAAAGCAAGAAAACTTCCGATAAACAGCCCCATTGAAACCTATCACCAGCCTATTACTTGCCACCAGCCCTTTTCACCCAACGCCCTCCATTTCCCCATTCCAATGACGCATTTTACAATCCAGCCCCTCCATTGGCACCCTCTTTACCCCAACCGCCCCAAAACCCTCA
>NZ_JBHILY010000003.1:98475-116202 GCF_042193555.1 Bartonella sp. PS17NMGDW
CCCCATTCCAATGACGCATTTTACAATCCAGCCCCTCCATTGGCACCCTCTTTACCCCAACCGCCCCAAAACCCTCACGGCTTTTCACCAACCACACATCCCAGCCATTACAGTTCCACGTTTTTACGATTTTATAAATTCACAGAAAAAAAGAAAACTTCCGATAAACAGCCCCATTGAAACCTATCACCAGCCTATCACAAATCTATCACTGACCTATCACCAGCCTATTACTTGCCACCAGCCCTTTTCACCCAACGCCCTCCATTTCAATGACGCATTTCACAATCCAACCTTTACGCCTCCATTGGCACCCTCTTCTCCTCAACCGCCCCAAAACCCTCACGGCTTTTCACCAACCACACATCCCAGCCTTTACAGTTACACGTTTTTACGATTTTGTAAATTCACAGAAAAAAGCAAACTGCCGATAAACAGCCCCAGCATACTACAAGCCTATTATAAGCCTATTCATTGACATCAGCCTTTTCAAACAGAGATCAGCATAAAATGAAAAAAATAATCCATGCCCTCCTCCCAAGCCGTGAAGCAATGGCATGATCTAAAACTCACATCTCCCCCCATGACATGAGGGCTACACACGCTTTTTCAGCGCTGCATTTAATTGCCGCGTAACCTTGTAATACGATATCAAACGCTTTATAAAAGAAATATACAGTGCCACAATGGGTATTGTTAAGAACAAATCAAAAACACCCCCCAGCAGAATGATCAAAACCACCGTCCAAGCTGCCGCCATTGCGTAATGCATTTTATCCCCTTCTCTTTATAAATTGATTTATTGGGTTTCTTCAGTCACTTCTTCCAATTGCTGAATCTTCTTTTTCAATCGATGAGTTAAAATTTCACGAAGGATCACAACAACAGGGATCGTTGCAAAAATACATACCGATAAAAAAAACCAGAAGAGCAAGAGAATGACAAAATATTCAAATCTGCTCTCATCTATCTCATCGATCCCTTTAAAGAAAATCACATAGACATAAACTTTGAAAAACATAATAATGAAAGAGAGGCATGCGTGGAGGATATAATCTTTGCGTGAAAAAGCGAGCCATTTTTTTAACGAATGAGAACTTATCTGTGTTTCTAGTGCTAAGTTTTGCGGCACTCTCTCTTTCCCTTTTCCGCTTTTTTCAAAGAAACAAAAATGCTGCGGCTGTTCTTTCATCAAACGTCTTTGTTTTTTCACTCTGTAATAGAGCCTCAAACGCTTGATTAAAGAATAATAAGGCGCCACAATAATCATATTCACAAAAATAGCAAAAACTGTAACTGCATTTAGAAGAAAACATCCAATTGGCAGAAACAAAATAAAAACCGCGGCCTCACTCCTCATGCGTATAACCTCATTGATTAATCTCCTGCTGCTTTATTTCTTCTTCCAATTTTTGCTTTATTTTTTCCAATTTACGCTCTTTAACGGAGCGCAGCCCCCACAAAATAGGAAGAGGTGTAAGAAGACAAAACCAAATCAACACCGGCAAGAGAAAAATAAAAGAACCAATTCCTTCCCATCTTATCCACTGCAACGGCTGTACCAGAGATTTTGCACCCGCAGGAACTTCTAAAGCCATCATGATAAGACATGTGCAAAACATAGTGAAAAAGGAACGCCCTATTATTTCACAACTCCCCACCCCTTTACGCCTTTCCACTGAAGGCACCGTCAATTTTTTGAATGAAAAGAAAGACTCTCCAAATGGCGCATTTTTCTCCTGCATTGATCCCCTCTGCTTTTACACTTCGCGCTTTTTACGCTCTATTTTTAGGTTTAAGCTCTTTTTAATTTATCTAAACGCTTTATTTTCTCTCAATAATTTTTTTCATCAATCCTAATTTCTACATCCATATATTCTAACTCCCCATCCTTTATGTAAAGAATATCAGGACGATAGTTTTTTCCATCAACTTCACAAATCGCGTCCTTTTCGTAAACGAAATATCCCTGTTGTCTTAATTCTTCTCTTTTTTCCTCGATCAATTTTTCATAAGAATCTCTTCTTCTATTGCACAAACTAGGATCTGAGGCTCTAAAATATTCATAGCTCTCCACCTCCATGGAAAAATCCTTTGCCGCCTGTTGAAGCAAATCGTAACTGGGTTGCTTTGTCTTTTCTACCGCCTTAGCGATTATCATCGCGCGTTCCAGATGCTCCTCTTCGATGCTTGTTTCAAAGCCCAGTTTCTCACCTTCCAGAAAGCTTTTGTGATAAGCGTGTAAGGTTTCAACATCACCCAACAATGCCAAAGCTGCAAGATAGCGCAGCGAATAAGAAGCCAACTGAGGGACCACAACTTTGTTTTCCCAAGGAAGGATACGATATTGAGAGCGAAGCATATTGCCAAGATCAACCTCTGTCATTGCCTTTTCTAAAGCTTTCTCGAGTGCACAGCGTAAATGCTGGGCACTTACCTTTTCTTCAAAAATTTCCAACCCCTTCACATCAAAACTCAATTCGAGAGCAATCAAGCCTCCAGAATTATAAGGGTCTATCGTTTGGCAAGCCGCCGCATGGATACCAGAAACCACCGCAATTGCACAATCAAATCGCGGATACCCCTTCTCAGCATTATAAAGAAACTGCACTTCACGATCTGGTAAATAATAGGTGGCCAAATGATCCCCTTTTCCTTCAATTTCCACCCTCCACCCCAAACTCTTTAAAAGCGCCGTTGCACTTTCCATCGTTAGGATTTCCTCATCAGACAGAGAAAACTCTTTTACCTCAGATGATGATTTAATCATCGGCGTTGCTCCACTAGACGGCTCAAAAGCGATAGGTTGTTCAAGCACGCGGTTGAATTCTTTTGTCACTTGGCAATACAGTCTCACCCGCTTGAAAGTAGAATAATACAATGCCCAAATGAACATCGTGACCACAGCAGAAAGCAGCGTGAAAAGCGTCAAGCCCACACCCCACGAGAGTACAACAATAATATCTATCATTTTCTGCCCTCCCTTCACGCGCTGTTTTGTTGAGAAGCGGTTTTGCTCCGCTGCCAGATTTCTTGATCCAACTGCTTGATCTTTTTTTTCAACAAACGCGTAAAAATGATGCGGACCACAAAGGCAACAGGAATAAGCACAAAAAGAAGCGTTGATATAAAACCCAATATTAATGTTAAAATGAACAGAATATAATTCGACCACTCTGTCAAATCCCACTCAAAAAATATAACGAGTGCCACTTTAAAAGCGCTAATAATGAAAGCAATGCAAAAGATGACTTTATAATTTTTGCTTGTCAAAAACGCTTCTTCAAGCGAAAACGACCGTGGCTCTTCGTCCAATGATGCATTTTTTCCATTGCCCCTCATTTTTTATCCCTCATTTGTTTCAATTTTTAAGCCATTTTCATGAACCGAAGCTTTCGTCCTCACAATGAATGAGGGTTCATCAATATCAAGCGCTTGTATCCCTCATCTTTTATAAAGACAATATCAGAGTTGCATTTTTTTCCATTACCTTCAAACATCATGTTTTTATCACGCACAGTGTATCCTCTGTTGTCTTAAGGCTTCTCTTTTCTCGTCGATTAAATGTTCATACAAATATCTTCTTCTATTGCACAAATTTGGGTCTGAGGCTCTAAAATTCTAATCACTGCTCTTTTTATTTTCAGGAAGATAAGCTTCTGTGCAAAGAAGAAGCCAACTGATGCAAAAAAATCGTAACGAAGTTGCTTTGTCTTTATGACGATTTGAACCACCCAAAAAGCCGCCCAAATGGACTTTTTTGATATTTTTTCAAAGCCCAGCCTCTCACCTTCCATAAAGCTTTTGTGAGAAAGCTATCAAGTATTAATATCAGCAAGCAATGCCAAAACCCCAAGGGTGCGCAGCAAAGAAGAAGTCCCTTGAAAGATATCATTATTTCCTTTTTCCAAGGCGGTGCCCCATATTGAAAGGCCCAAGCACGCTGCCAAGACCAACCTCGTTCCCAGACCAACCTCATTCCCAGATCAACCTCAGTCATTGCCCTTATCTAAAGCGTCCTCAAGCACACGGTGTAATCACTGGGCGCTTACCTTTTCCTCAAAAATTTTCAATTCCTTTGCCTTAAAATCCACCCCTTTGCTTCAAAGCTCAGTTGTCAATCTAGCAAAGCCCCAAAATGATAAGGATTAATATTTGGCAAGCTGCAGCATGTATACCAGCGCCTCCCACAATTCCATAATCATATTGCACAAAACCTTTTTCATCCAGAAAGAGAAACTGCCCCTCGCGGTCTCGTAAATAAATAGATGCCCCCTTTTCTTTCAATTTCTCCCCTCCACCCCAAGCTCTTTAAAAGCACTATTGCACTTTCCATGGAGCAAAACGTCTTGATCAAAAACTTGGACTTTTGGCACGCCTTCTTTATGCGCCTTGCCTCTCCATTTTCTCAGAAAATGGATTTTTCTGCCCCAAACACCACCGCCGCATCTTGTGCTTTAATATAGATTTTTCGCTCTCAATATCGCTTGGTAAGACACATTTTTATACTTGATAAAAAGAAAATAAGTTACAAGATTTTCTCTCTTAAAGAAAACAGCAACAGCAAGTAAAACCCAAAAAAAGCCTCTTTTCACTTTGCCCCCGCACCCGCTCAAACAAGAACCCCGCTCAAGCAAAAGCCCCATTCAAGCAAGAGCCCCATTCAAGCAAAAGCCTCAATTCTTTTCAAAACACAGCACAAATATAAAAAAAGCACAAAACATGAAGTGTACCCCATGCTTCTTAATGAACATATCAAAGGCAAGGCTTATGGCATCCTTTCACTTTGTCACCGCACCCGCTCAAGCAAAAGCCCCACTCAAACAAAAGCCTTTCTTCACTTTGTCCCCTCGCTCACTTTCCCCTCATTCACATCGTATAATATGACGAGAGCTTTTTTCTGCTCAACCTCTTCTTCCAATTGCCCTATCATTTTCTTCAACTGACGTGTCACGATAAAACGCATAATAAAAACAATCGGTAAGAATAAAAAAACACAGGCAAGCATCCATGCTAGTGGCTCGAATACAACAAGAGAAACAAAGTCCCTTCCTCTCCATATCTGAACGACAACCGTTATAACTATTGGAGCTGTCACTATGACCGTAGAAATATAAAATATTTTTTTATAGTCTTGCCAAACAAGAGAAAGCTGTTTTTTATCAAACATTCTGCTGCTTTTTTATTTTGGGGAGATCTGTTTTAAGGCAATATCGCGTTCATTAAGCACACATTTCAGTTCCTTTTTCACGCGACAATAAAGCCGCGCACGCTTGATAAACACGTAATAAATGATAAAAATCGGCACCCATATTAAAACATTTAAAAGCGTAAAACACAGGAAAGAAATGGCTATTAATGTTATAAGACTACTCGTCATTTTGTCCCCCTTCCACATTCTGCATACGCATTGCCTGATCGCTTTGTTTTATCGCTTCTTCCAATTGTGGAAGTATTTTGTTCAATTTTCTCGTTAACTTTATGCACATGATCCCAATGATCGGAGAAAAGAGAAAAATCCCTAACCATAGAAGGCTCAACAGCTGTATAATAAAGGCAACACTATCATTTTTCCACCATACAAAATTTGCGATAGAGCAAGCAGATTGCAAAACAGAAAAGAGAATAAGGATAAAAAAGATTATTTTACATTCTTTTGAAGAAAAAGGCAGAGATTCTTTGAAGTTAAGAAAGCGCATTTTCGCATCAAGGGTCTTAAATACGAGATTGTGTCTTTTCATTTCTCCCCGATCATTGCGCAATTGTTGTACGGCTTGCTTTTGTTGCGTCGTACTCTTTTTCAAGCCTTGAGCGAGTTTAAAAGATAACCTCATATGCTTGATTAACAAGTAAGGAAGCCTAACAACGACCATAACCATTAAAATGGCAATGATAACGAACCCTAAAAAAGCCAAATGCTGCATCATAATGCTCCCTTTTTTTCCCTATCGCATTGATGTGAAATCATCATTTTTATCCTCTGCTCAAACAAATGTTTCTAATTCCTTTACTGTTTCTTGCACGCCATACTGAAGGAAACTATGGAGAATTAAAATGACAGGTAAAGAAACAACAATACATACCCAGAACCACAACAGCAGTTTCATGACAAAATCAATAATGTGAAGCACTATAATAGGCACGTAATTGTGCAAAAAAATTGCAGATTTTGGAAGAAAAGCTGAAAAAACGACAACACCTGTGCAAAGTGCAACCATAACGAAAGCGATAGAAAAGATCATAAAATAATCTTTTTTTGAGAGAAGCAAAGATTCTTGAAAAGAAAAGGCACTGAACTGTGTTGCAAGAACTGTATTCTGTCCCCTACCCTCTGCCTGATTATGCCTCAAATTCTGCGCTGCACCCTTTTTTAATTTTCGCTGCGTCACCAATAACAAGATTGTCCGTTTTATCAACGAATAATAAAGTGCAACGATTGTCACCATGGTAGAAAGGAATACCATAAAAATTGCAGAACAAATAAAAATTGCCGTCCCTACGGCGATCAACATTCCAATGATTAAAGAAGCGGTCACTTTCCCCTCCTATAGTCTTCTGTCAGAGATTGGTTGTTTAGCTGTTGCTGCTCTGGCAAGGTTTCCCACAGCTTCATCATTTCCTTCACATCCCGTTTAAATATGGCGTTAAAGACAAAAAAGAGCGGAAAAAAACCAAAAAGAAAACAAAAAATCATTTGCGGTAAGAAACATAAAAAAGCCCAAACACTATTCCACCCCGCATCAAGCAAATGCTCGATGATAGGATTTTTAAAAGGATGTGCAAGGCTCTCCTGAATTATTTCCTGAAAACTTTTTTGTTTCGTTTGTCCCAGTGCTTGGAGCTGTTCTTTGGATATAACGTGAAAAAATTCCAAAGGCTCCATATAGACAGTCGCGGAAAAAAGCACCAACAAGAGGATAGCCAAACACAAAATGATGACGTAATCGCCTGTTGAAAGCATCATCCATTTTTTGAAAGTTGCCGATTGATCCAACACTGGCTGTGATACGAAAGCCTTATTTCCCTCATGGGCAGATTGGTGTTGTGATTTATCTTCGATCATACGGATACTCCCCCACTTTTAAAATTCCCACTCTTCAAATTTGATAGCACGCCACCAGCGCGGTAAATTCGCTTAGCACTCTTCTCAGAGTAAAGCAAGCACTATAATCTCCCCTATAAATATTTTATTCACGTACCCTATACGCGCTTATACATGACGCGCTTACAAGCCCAAACACCCCTTTTCCTCTCTTTATCGATCACACAAACCCTAAAAGACACCGTTTTACAAAAATCCAACAAATATTTAATCTAAAAAACATCTCATGTGGAAAACTGACATGCCCACCATAAACGACAGTGTTTTCACCGCTTAAATGAAGCCGAGTATATATAAAGCAAAGGATGATGATATTCCTTGCTCATCTCAAAGAATGAAGATTTTAAAACCCACCTCAGTTTGTCAACAATCCCATTGCTCTTAAGTGCACTCCGCCTGCTGAGCACTTATGGGTTCCACTTGCATAAAGCGCTCTACGAACAACTTCTCCCTTAACAAAAGTCCTTCCTTAACATTGGCACCCTAATTTTTAACACTTAATGCGTCAAAAGTTACAATGCCTCATAAACCTTCCTATATCCGCCTCAAATGACAGTATTTTATGGCATAACAAGATGAAAAACATTTTCACAAGCACTTTGTATCTTGATAATCAACACATCCAAAATGCTGTAAGATTCTCTCATTTCAAATCTATCCCCTGTTGAATCAATAAAATTTATTTGCTTGTACGTAAAAAGTGGGAGAGCCATGCGCAGTGAAATTGTACAATGAAAATGCCTCTTATAAACCGTCTCAAATGCCAAGAGCTTGTAATACATATTGGGGATTGGCAAAATATGCGATGATACCAGCTTACGCTTTTATGAATCCTAAAAATGATGATCCTTAATAAAGTTATATTATCATGAAAGCTTTACCATAGATGCCCTTCTTGAGCCACCGTCGTGAAATGGGCTCGAGCACATGTAAGAGATGTCTCTTAAAAACAAGCGCGTGAATATGCCGCAATAAGTATATTCCGTTTGAGGCATTGTGTATGACGTAAGAGATGTGCCCCTAGAATGTGAGAAACAAGAACGCGATAAACAAAAGCGTGAAGCAATAAGCACGCCCCACAGACCAAACCAAACAACCGATTATCTAAAATGCGCCCACAGCAGCTTTGCAATTTTTCAATTCTCATTTTAAAATTTCTTGATTCAAAAAGCCCCTATTTTAAAATTAAAAAAGAAATGTCTTACACCTCATAGCCCCCACCTTTATAAAAGCATTTCTTAATAAACGCCTCTTTTATCAAGCTACCTGCCGCTTATAAAGCTTCTTTGGATATTGCATCCCGTCATTTAACCATTTAAGTGACCACCTCCCTTTTTTATGAAATCCATTAAAACAGCAAAATGAAAAAATTTTATCCTCTATAAAAGATTACCGTAAATTGCTTGATCCTCCACAGTTTATTTTGTTATTTTGAACTGATGAACCATATTTTATTTGAAAATATAAGGATCTTATGCTATTATAAGCACATTGAAAAGTTTGTTTTTTAAGCTCTGTGTCGCTCAAAAAAAGATAAAATCCTCTATAAAGGATAAAGATATATTTTGCAGCTTAATCTACATCAGACATCTTGGTACAGCGCCCAATAAGAAAACCCCAATATACCTCCCAATAACAAAGCTCAACGGATGATAAAAACAATGACTTTTCAAAGGTAAAACTGAAAAGTTTCCACGAAGCGCTCATGAGAAAGAAAGCAAATAATCCTACTAGAAAAGACTTCCTATTAGAAAGATAACGACATACCCATAAAACATCATTCTTGTTTATTTATTCACATGTGACAAAAGTTTCTTTTCAACTGTTCCAGAAAGGTTGAGAAATCTTTAGAAAGCAAATAACCCGCTATCCATGAAAAAATAAGCATGATAGGAGCGAGAAATAAGACTGATAGGGATAAGATAAAAATGGTAAAAAACACCTTAAAGATGATTTTTTCGCCCCACACCGTTGCTGTTCTTTGTGCTGAAAGACGCCTTTAGTATCCGTTTCTCCTTTGATCTGCAACGGCTCATATTCCCACAGTATTTGCTCCCACAGTATTTGCTCAAAGTGCTTTTTACATCACTGTCCCCCATCAACAGACAGTTTATTTTTCATTTAAATGGTTAAGTTCATGAAAATACGTAAAAAACGCGGTAGACCGAGAATAACAGGCAAACTCAGAGAGCCCAATGGCCGTATTTCACGTGCCCAAAGCCCCAGCGAATCTGCGCTTCAATCTGCGATTGAAATGCGTGCAAAACACTTTGGTTTAAGCCTTGAAGAAGCGAAAAATCCACTTGTTGGAACCTATATTGGGCGTCTTTGTTTGCTTGGCTATAAAGGGGATTCATCAGGCATCAGTAAGGAGCAATATGACACGGCGCAAAGATACTTGCAAATCAGAAACGACTATTTATGTGCAAAAGGCTTACCAAACGGCTATTATGATGGTTTTACGCACAACGCATCAGATGAGAAAGCAAAAAAGCAATGGGTTCAAAGAGCAACGAATTGCTATGAAGATATGCAAGAAGCGATTAAAGAAGCACAATATTTGCATCGTCAACACAACTTTCATGCGGCATTACAATATCTTGTTATAGAAGATCAACCGCTGCCTAATCTTGTTGGTTCGTTGCGTATTATTCTTGATGCCCTTTATAAACATTTTGACTGTTCTAGCAAAAAGAGCATTGGCTAAAAACACCCATCGTTTTCTCTCCCTCACAGGATAAAGATTCTAAAACCCTCCTTTGTAACATGCCTCTTTGTAACCAGCTCCGTTATAAAGAGACAATCCTTCTTGACAAGTTACACTTGAGATCCACTGGACTTGCCCTTTCATAGAATTTCATGGGATTGACGAGCTTAAAGCACACAACAAATAAGCTTTAAAATATCCACCAAGCCCTTAAAAAACGCTTCAACCTGTCAAAGAGACTTATCACCATACCTCAACGATATATCTACCCATGCCTCAAAGGACAATATTTCACGACATATTTCACGACATGGACAAGATAAATATTTCCCCCTCTTCATACAGCAACCTTCTCCCCATCACCCTCCCCTCCCTATTACACCCCCTCCCCATTACCCCTATTGTAACAAACAACCCTCATCATCCAATTTTCCCCCAATATCGCGATATCCTTAGCTCTTGAGACAATTCATTATCGTCATTGTGCGTCTTTTCTTGTACAATTCTACACAGCTTTCCTGATCTTATGACAGACAAGAGACATGGCTTTGATTGCAGCATAATCTAGATTTCTCATTCAAGATCAATAACGACTAAAACATCATTATAAATCAATATGTTATCATTAAAACACCCCATTGATTTTTTTACAAAATTAAAAGCATCATCCCTTAAACGAAAGAAAAAGCCCCCACCAACAATCCCTTCCATCATCAACAACTTATACCGGTAACCATCCACCCACCACGCCACCGCTAATACGACAGCCAGCATAGCCCCAATCGCCAACACAATCGCGACACCTAAGCTTTACCCCCGCAAAACCTTCCAACCATCGCCTTCCTAATTCCATCAATAAAATACCACGGATTTCAAAACCACAATTCTCTTCTCTCCCTTCACCTTGCTCCCTCCTTTTTCAAAGAAGGAAAAGCATTTATGGTAATCAATACATCTTTATACAGAAACCTTTAGAGCCCCCTATAGCCATTCGAAGAGCCATCACACCTCTAACCACCCACGAGCCCCCATTTAAGTCATCCCCCACGGGAAATCCCCTGCGCAACACCTAAGCTTTGCCCCCGTAACATCTTCCAACCATCGCCTTCCTAATTCCATCAATAAAATACCACGGATTTCAAAACCACAATTCTTCCCTCTCCCTTCACCTTTCCCCCTCCTTTATCAAAGGAGAGAATGTTTTTTGCCGCAATAAAAAAGGGAAAATAATCGTTTTGCTGTTGACAGAATATGAAAAATCGTATTTAATGATAGGTGCGGTAAGGGATTTTTTGCGCCCAGATTTCATCAGAGAATTTTTGCATTATTATAGACTGTTATCAAACGGTGTGTTTCGCTATAATCTTTAAAAGTCTCTTGTTTAAAGGTATCTTTCGTCTTTCTCTGACTGTTTTTCTTCTGCATCATCCAATTTGCATCACCAACAGCCCTATAATTTTGAGATTTTCAAAACAAGCCGTATCCAATAAGGGCTCCCAATAGAACGCCCTAATACAATACCCCAATAAAAATACGGATACAACACATCACAGAAATGATGAGCACTACACGAATATAAAATATGAAAACGACCAGGATATGCTTTCATCGCCTCATTTTTCAAGATGCGAAGGCTTTTTTTCAAAACATTGTTTAGCCAGAATTGAAGAACATAATGTCATCCATTGATTATCAATATGGAAGCTAATATTATGAAGCCACAAGATTCTTCTCTCCCTTATTCCTCACAAACACAAGGAAGGGCAAATGCACCAGAAGGGGCGCGTGCAACTGCATCATTAGACAATCTTGCTGCACATTCAGAACAACAAAGCAGCGAAAAAGAAGGAAATGTCCCGTTCAATCATGAGGAATTAAAAAATATCATTGCTCGTTTAGAAGAAGACATCTCAACGGATCGTTGGTTTACAACTGATTATGCAAGCATAGATCTTAAACTGATGCCAGCCTTAGTGGAACAAGCAAATCGTAAATATCCTGAAATGCGCCTTCAATTGGTAGCGTCATCTCACGACTTTGCCCTTGCACTAAAAGAAGCCATCGAAAACGGCATTCAATCTTCTAGATTTATCATTCACACAAAGGATAGAGGAATTCATTTTTCAGTGATTGATCATCAAACCATCGATGACAAAACGTCCGTGATATTTTTTGAACCTACAACACTTAACAATATGAGATCAGCAGTGCTAGCATTAAGGACACAACTGGCCCTTAAAGCGCATGAATTGTCTAACTGTTCTTTTGCCATGGCAGAAATGGACATTCAGCGAAGCTCTTCTGAATGTGGAATGTTCAGCTTAAGCCTTGCCAAAAAGCTTTATTCGGAAGCTCAAAAATTAGAACGACTGCACAAAGACAATATTAAGGGTGTGTTATGTGAACCAGATACGCCTTTATCTGCTGAAAAGTTAGATACATATCTTCCAACCACTTTTTATAAACACGTGCAAGGAAGAAGACGTCTTGGGGAATATCTAAAAGCCAATCCGGATGCGGAACATGAAACAGTAAACAAAAAAGGCGAAACTCTGAGAGAGAGATTTGAAAGAAGCTTAAGTTCAGCAGAAGGAAAAACTGTTTCTGTTTCACAACATAGAAAAAGAGCGACGGAATACAAATCTCTGATGATGTAAGATGTAATGAGTGTTTTAGCCATATCCGTATTCCACATCCACAAAGAATGAAGCTCTGCGGCTTTACGGTAAGATATAAATGCTATTAGCAAATCTTCTTTTCCCTTTGAAAGAAGTAACAATGCAAAAAGTGAGCAATTACCTCTTCAAACAAAAGGCAAAACAATAATATTCTATTAAAAGTAGCCCATTTTAAAGCCCGTATTTTAAAACTTTGAACAAACATAAAACACGCAAGTTTTGAAAAGACCTGCCCGCACTTTCTTATAAAGCAGCTGAAAAATGATTTTTTCCTTAATCTTCAAGAGATAAAGGTTCTTTTTCAAAACATTATTTGGTCAAAATATAAAAAATAATATTGCCTCCCGATTATAACCACGGAGGTTCATATTATGAAGCCACAAGATTCAAAAGATACTGCCGCTCATGCCTCACAAATAGCAGAAAGTAACATCGAAAATGAATCCTTAGAAAGCCTTATTGCCCGTTTAGAACAACTCAACGCTCCTCAAAAAGAAGAGAGCACCTTGAGTCAGGAAAAGTTGAAAGCTATTATTACAGACTTAGAAGATGATCTCGTCACCGGCCGTTGGATTAACTCTTATTATGAAAACATAGATATTAGATTGATGCCGGCTCTCGTAGAAAAAGCAAACAGCAAATATCCAGCAATGAATCTCAAATTGGCTCTTACAGCAGAAGAGTTTTCACACGCACTAAAAGAAGTCGTTGAGAGCGACGCAAAATCTGCTCGATTTATAGTAAATTCGGGAAGCAAAATCCACTTTGCAGTCCTTGATTATAAAAAAGTTGATGACAAAATCTCTTTGATTATGCTTGAACCTACAACATTTCAGAATATCACTGCTTGCAAACTAGGGATAAAAATAAATCAAACCCTTCAATGTCTTCAACTGCCTCCTTATTCTTTTACCACGGCAGAAATGGATATTCAGAGAAGCTCTTCTGAATGTGGGATGTTCAGCTTAAGCCTCGCCAAAAAGCTTCATCTTGAATCTGATAAATTAGCAAGATTGCACAAAGATAATGTTAAGGGTGTATTATGTGAACAAAATTCATCTTTATCTGCTGAAAAGTTAGATTCCTATCTTCCCATTAGTTTATACAAACATGCGCAAGGAAGAAAACGTCTAGAACAATATTTAAAAGCCAATCCGGATGCTGAACATGAAACAGTAAACAAAAAAGGTGAAACTCTGAGAGAGAGATTTGAAAAAAACTTAAGAACAACAGAAGGAAAAACTGTTTCTGTTTCCTCCCACCCAAAAAAGGCTCACTGAATACAAATCTTTGATGATGTAATTGAGGTTTTTTCCATATCCATAAAGAACGAGGCTCTGCTGCTTGACGGTGGGGTATAAATTGCTGTTAGCAAATCTTTTTTTCCGTTTGTAAGCAATTAAAGAGTTAAACAGCAAGCAACGTGACCTCTTAAAGACAAAAAGCTGAATACATAAAATATTTTAGGATTTTGGATGTTAAGTAAAAGCACCCGCCTCCTCCTGTAGCTTTTTTCTAAGAGTTGTCCACTTTTATCTCAAGCGCCTCCACATCAGTACCACTTGCCAAAACAACCGCAAACAGCCACTCTCTGTCCCCCACAATCACACCATCCGTTCTCTCCATCTCACCCCCCTCACAACCACCGCCAAAACAACCGCAATCACCAACACCAATGCTAACACAAATCATTGTGCAACCCTCCAACCCCTGCCGCGCCAACAATGCCTTCTAAGAATTCCATTCACCAACATATATGTCACCCCTCCAACCTCACTTCTCATGCCACCGCTAACACAACCGTAATGCCACCGTAATGCCATTGCGTACATCAACAGCACCAAGTCTCAAAACCAAAAACATCTCTCAACGGAAAACACCAGCCCAACCATTATCCCACTTGGACAACCATGACCTCATTCCCTTAAGATGCTACAACTAACCTTTTGATTTCATTAAATTTTCACGTCTCTTCTGTTTTTGCAGAGTGAAAAATTTCACTTTTAATGTGTCGACCAGCCTCACTTTAAAGTGAGGCTTTATTTTATGGAGAAGCAAATGAGAAAAATATCATCAGCAGGGCTTGCACTCATTAAACAATGGGAAGGATTGCGTTTGAACGCCTATAAGGATGCCATCGGGGTGTGGACAATCGGCTATGGACATATCAGCGCTGCTGGAAAACCGTTCGTTCACAAAGGCATGATCATTACTGAAAAGCAAGCAGAAGAAGTTCTTTCTCAAGATTTAAGACAATTTGAAAATACCGTTGAAACAAATGTGACTGTTTCCTTAACGGATGAACAATTCGCTGCGCTCGTATCGTTTTGCTATAATATAGGAGCTTCGGCTTTTTGTAATTCGACCCTGCTCAAAAAACTCAATAACGGCGAATATGAAGCCGTCCCTGCTGAATTACAAAAGTGGACCAAAGCAGGAGGAAAACGTCTTCACGGTCTAGTGCACCGTCGTGCAGCCGAAGCAGGACTATGGGCAAAAGGTGCTTATGTTTCTCCCAACTACCAAACCGTAGAAACGCAAGCACCAATGGGATTTTTCAAAGCAGAAGCGCTTACACCGATTATTGGTTCTTTTTCTGGACTTGGAGGCTTATTGGCAGGCAATGGTCCCATCCAATGGGCATTGGCAGCCATTATGGTTTTAGCCGCCTGTGCAGGCATCTTCTTTGTGGCAAAACGGTTTCGGGAGCAGCGCTTATGATGTGGTGGATGAAAAAAAATCTGATGATAACAGGAGCGGCTCTGACCGCTTTTTTTATCGCTTTAGCAAAAGCTTTCACTCTTGGAAAAAAGATTGAACAACAAAAGCAAATAGAAAAAACGCTAAAGTCATCAATAACACGGCTAGAGGTGGAGAATGAAATTAATCAAAAAAGTGATCCTGATGTACGCGCTGCTCTTACTTACTGGTTGCGCGATAAAAACAATAAATGAGCCTTTTTCTTGCGTTGGTTGGATGCCCATTTATTTAGACAAAAAAGATCTCAATACCATCAGTTCAAATCTCGCAAGAGATATTTTAAAGCATAACAAACAAGGGGAAGGCTTGTGTGGGTGGAAACATGGCTAGAAAAAAAACAGAAAAACAAACAGAGCTTACAGAAAAGGAAAAAGAAATCCTACAAGAAATCATCACAACTTATAAAAGTGTAAAAATGATGTCACGTTATACGAAGTGGATTATATTTATCATTTTCCTATTAGCGCTTGATTTCTCACGTATCATAGATGCGTTAGCAAGTATTTTTACACAAAAATCGAATATTCAGCTCTAAAATAAATAAAAAACATGAGACGTGTTAAATCTTTTTTTAAATAAAAAGCCATTCGTTATTTTTTGAAAACACGGAGATTTTATTGATGATTTTTCACGTCTCATGGGAAATTTTTACACACTCTTCAAAAACGCTTTCATGAAATGAATTTAGGAGCATGAAGAGAGATTTTTAACAAACGCGTGAGTCAACAACTTTACTAACATAAGAAAAGGATCATACCAACGCACATTTTCTAAAATAACCTATTGATACTAAAAAATATTTTATACTCTTCACAAATCCCATCGGGAAGATACCATCGCGAAAAAATTTAAAAATATTTAGAGATATTTTTTTAATAATTGCATAAGTAAACAACGCAAAAAGTATTAACTTGCCTAAAATCCCCTTATCTTTACACTTTAAAAAAAAGAGCAATCAGACACCTCCCTACGCATAAATCCCCAATATTTATACCGCCTCTGTTTATAAAAACTCTGTTTATAAAAAAACTGACTATTTGAAAATATTCATGAGAGGCATTTTTATTTTCTTTCAGTATTTCACCCTAGCTCTCTCCACTTGTGAGGTATAAGAAAACGATTGCGATTGTTTCAACATAAGAAAGAATTGAAATGAAAAAATCCACCGCAATAAAAATCTCTTATTCAACATACAAAACAATGAATAATTCTGATCAATAAAAGCGTTGTTCCATTAAAACCCATTAAAAAATATGAAGCAATACATGATTATCATTATTTGCAAGAATGCAATGCTCTTGAAAACCGTAAAACCACATCACATTGATTTATAATTATCATTAAGCACTCTTCAACTTGAATTAAAGCCCTGCATATCGCAGGATTTTCTCATTTCCCAACCTGTTTCCTTTTAAAATAATCCAAACTATGTCGCTTGCACATTACAGTGTATGGGTCAAAACTATACAAGCAAGGCACGCCTCACCGTCTCACGGACCAACGGCTTGTCATAACATTGAGAGCTGGAAAAGTATATGATAACGCAAGCGTATTCTTTTATTAAGCGTAAAGATGATCGTGCCCTATAGTTTTATGCACTTCATGAGAACTTTGCCCTTATACCATTCACAAATCCATTGCGAAATCGGTGTGACAAGCAAGATGTCTCTTAAAAACATGTCAATATGCAAAAATATATATTTGGAGACAAATATATTTGCGGCTTTTCTATTTTACGTGAGGGATTTCACAAAAAAAAGATACGCAAGCAACAAAAGTTTGAGGCATCATCTTCATTATTTAATAAGATATTACTATAAATACCTTTAAAAGTCATAAAGCAAAAAGATGATGACAAGACGCGTGCTTATATACCTTTACATTCTTTCTCAATGAGGCTGTCTTTCTATTGCAGAGATTAACCAAACAGAGATATGCTTGTCCCAGTATACAAAAGCCCTTTAACAGAGAAAACCCTTATTTTTTCATACAAAAGCTTGAAATACCAACATCTTATTCATAAAAAAAACAAACAAGACCCAACATGCTCTGTCCAACTTTCTCTCTTCAACTTTCAATGAATACAAACTCTTGCGTTAGTTCATAAAAACCATTCGCCCTTCTAAAGCGCAAACACAGGATTTTTTTAATGGTGCATGCATAAACTTAAAATGAAAAAATAGAACTGTATTAGGAATAAATGACTATAAATCAAATAGTTATATTTTTATCACTAAAATATTTTCAAAAGAAACCACGATCCCCGCACAATAAAAACATCTCATAAATGCAAGAGAAAAAGTCATGAATAAAGAGAGAGATCTATTCACAATAGCGATACATCAACCAATGAAAAATAACAAAATGCTATAAGATCACTATCATAAAAGGAAGAACTGTACGAAACGTGAAAAAGCATTAAAAAAAACGGGCACAGAAGGCCCGTTTCTTTATTACTTCTATGGAATAAGAGCTTAGAA
>NZ_JBHILY010000003.1:116302-123483 GCF_042193555.1 Bartonella sp. PS17NMGDW
TGGAACTTCAGCAACCATTGCTTCTGTTGTAATTAGAAGGCTAGCAATTGAAGCCGCATTCTGGAGAGCAGAACGCAAAAACTTTCACTGGATCAACAATTCTTGAAAGCAATCAAATCACCAAATTCACCGGTTGCAAAACGTGAAAAAGCATTAAAAAAAACGGGCACAGAAGGCCCGTTTCTTTATTACTTCTATGGAATAAGAGCTTAGAAATCCATTCCGCCCATTCCACCCATTCCGCCACCTAAGCATTGGAGGCATTGGTGTATCTTTCTTTGGAACTTCAGCAACCATTGCTTCTGTTGTAATTAGAAGGCTAGCAATTGAAGCCGCATTCTGGAGAGCAGAACGCACAACTTTCACTGGATCAACAATTCCCAAAGCAATCAAATCACCAAATTCACCCGTGGCGGTATTGTAACCATAAGTGTCAGCATTATTTTCCAACACTTTGCCCACAATAATCGCGGCTTCTTCACCGGCATTGGTTGCGATTTGACGTGCTGGCGCTTGGAGAGCACGACGAACGATATGAATACCAGCTTCTTGGTCAGGATTACTTCCCTTAACGGTCAACGCATTTGCTGCACGCAACAATGCGGTACCACCACCAGCAACAATACCTTCTTCAACAGCAGCACGTGTTGCATTCAAAGCATCATCAACACGGTCTTTCTTTTCTTTCACTTCAACTTCTGTTGCACCACCCACACGGATAACAGCAACACCACCAGCGAGTTTAGCAAGTCTTTCTTGCAATTTTTCACGGTCATAGTCAGAAGTTGTTTCTTCGATCTGAGCCTTGATTTGATTAACGCGAGCAGTAATTTCGCTCTTTTGTCCAGCACCATCAATAATGGTGGTGTTTTCTTTAGAAATATTCACTTTCTTTGCACGTCCAAGCATATCCAAAGTGACATTTTCAAGTTTAATGCCCACATCTTCAGAAATAACCTGTCCGGATGTTAAGATTGCGATATCCTCTAACATTGCTTTACGGCGATCACCAAATCCTGGTGCTTTTACAGCAGCAATTTTCAAACCACCACGCAACTTGTTAACCACGAGCGTTGCCAAAGCTTCACCTTCCACATCTTCAGCGATAATGAGAAGTGGTTTTCCAGATTGCACAACAGCTTCAAGCACAGGAAGAAGAGATTGCAAATTAGACAATTTCTTTTCGTGAATGAGAATGTAAGGATCATCAAGGTCAGCGACCATTTTCTCAGCATTTGTGACAAAATAAGGGGAAAGATACCCACGGTCAAATTGCATACCTTCAACGACTTCTAATTCCGTTTCAGCGGTTTTAGCTTCTTCCACGGTAATGACGCCTTCATTGCCCACTTTTTCCATAGCATCAGCGATCATTTTACCGATTTCAGCAGCGCCATTAGCAGAAATGGTTCCTACTTGTGCAATTTCTGCTGAAGTTTGGATTTTTTTTGCTTTTTTGAAGAGGTTTGCCACCACTTCATCCACAGCAGCATCAATCCCGCGTTTAAGATCCATTGGGTTCATGCCCGCAGCAACAGCTTTAACGCCTTCTTGCACAATAGCTTGTCCTAAAACAGTTGCTGTTGTTGTTCCATCACCAGCGATATCATTGGTTTTAGAAGCAACTTCGCGCAACATTTGTGCACCCATGTTTTCGAACTTATCTTCAAGTTCAATTTCCTTTGCAACGGATACACCATCTTTTGTGATGCGAGGCGCACCGAATGATTTATCAATCACCACATTACGACCTTTAGGGCCGAGTGTCACCTTAACAGCATTAGCAAGGATGTCGACACCGCGCAACAAACGCTCACGCGCTTCACGGCCAAATTTGACTTCTTTAGCAGCCATTTAATTTCTCCTTGGAGTTTTCTCAAAATAGTACACAATGAAAAACTAAGTGCTTCAATTAGCCCATAATTCCCATAATGTCAGATTCTTTCATGATGAGGAGATCTTCCCCATTAATCTTGACTTCAGTTCCAGACCATTTTCCAAAGAGGATACGGTCTCCTGTTTTAACTTCTAAAGGCACGCGCTTTCCGTTATCATCGAGAGCGCCATTGCCAACAGCAATCACTTCGCCTTCTTGGGGTTTTTCTTTTGCTGTATCAGGGATGATAATCCCACCAGCCGTTTTATTTTCAGATTCAACCCGACGGACAACGACACGATCGTGAAGTGGGCGGAATTGTATATTAGCCATGTTTTAAATCCTTAAAACTGAACATAATTGCATTAATCTTAAAAGTTCTTGCTAGCACTCATAGCTTGAGAGTGCTAGTATGAGTTAGATATAAAATCGGCATCTCTTAATGTCAAGAATAGCCATAAAAATAATTTCTCTAAATGAAGCTTCAAAGTCTTGCCTCTTATTGCACTTTCGCGTTATCTATCTTTTTGAGAACCCGTGAACAAAAAAGGATCTTATCATGGTTGAAACACGTCAGGAAACGGATAGCTTTGGAACGATTGCGGTACGTCAAGATCGTTATTGGGGCGCACAAACTGAACGTTCTCTGCATAATTTTAATATTGGTAGTGAAAAGCAGCCTCTTGCCATCATCTATGCCTTAGCCCTTATCAAAAAGGCTGCAGCTGTTGTAAATATGGACAAAGGAAAACTACCAGAAAATATTGGAAAAGCAATTATTGCCGCCGCCGATGAAGTGCTTGCCGGCGATTTTGATACGCATTTTCCACTCTCCGTTTGGCAAACAGGTTCTGGCACACAAAGCAATATGAATGTCAATGAAGTCATTGCTAATCGTGCCAGTAAGATTTTGGGAGGAAAACTTGGAAGCAAAAAACCAGTTCATCCCAATGACCATGTCAATATGAGTCAATCATCGAACGATTCCTTTCCCACAGCGCTTCACATTGCCACCACGTTGCAAACACGCCAACACTTACTGCCAATTCTTGAAGCTCTTATTGCTACATTAAAACAAAAAGAGCAAGAATTTGCAGACATCATTAAAATCGGACGCACCCATACCCAAGATGCAACGCCTTTAACCCTAGGGCAAGAATTTTCAGGCTATCGTGCCGCATTAGAAGCCAATCTTCAGCGCATTGAAAATGCTCTAACCGATGTCCACATGCTTGCTCAAGGTGGCACAGCTGTTGGCACAGGGCTGAATGCACCAAAAGGTTTTGACATTGCTTTTGCAAAAACAGTGAGCGCTTTCACAGGAATAACGTTCCAAACTGCCAGCAATAAATTTGAAGCACTCGCCCATCATGGCGCCCTTGCGCATTTCCACGGAAGCTTGAATGCTCTCGCTGCTGATCTGTTTAAAATTGCAAATGACATTCGGTTTTTAGGCTCTGGTCCACGTTCCGGTTTAGGGGAACTCAGTCTTCCTGAAAATGAACCCGGATCTTCTATTATGCCCGGCAAAGTTAACCCCACGCAATGTGAAGCCTTAACCATGGTCGCATGTCAAGTTTTTGGTAATCACACCAGCGTAACCTTTGCCGCAAGTCAAGGACATTTTGAACTCAACGTTTATAAACCTGTTATTGGCTATAACGTTTTACAATCAATTACCCTTCTTGGTGATTGCATGCGCTCTTTCGATATGCATTGCATTCAAGGATTACGAGCCAATCGCGTTCATATTCACTCGCTCATGGAGCGCTCACTCATGTTAGTCACAGCTCTTGCACCAGAAATTGGCTATGAAAAAGCTGCTGAAATTGCCAAAGCAGCGCATAAACACGATACAACTTTGCGCACCGAAGCATTAAAAGCTGGCGTTTCTATAGAGGATTATGACCGATTAGTTGATCCCAAAAAGATGATTGCTCCCCAATAAACAACCCACTAAAAAAGATGTAAACGTCTTAAAACAAATCTTTCTGTCAAAAGATCGGGGTGTAAGCACACACCCCGATGATGACCGATAACGATTACCCACAGCTTCATTTTAGGCTCTGGTCCACATTTCTACTCTTGTCTCAATCAGATAATGTGTTTATTTATAACGACAATCTAGCGTTATCCATATTGAATGAGAATCCTCAATACCATAGGATTTTCCCGTTTTAAATCTGTCCTATGTTGAATCAATCAAAATCACTCACTTGCACATCACAAGCGAGATAAATGTGTGGCGAAGTGAATGTGTGGATAGAAATTGTATAAGATAAGAAAGGACTAAACACGCCTCTAATGAACCGCCTCAACTGCCAAGGGCTGTCACAACATTGTGGAGAAGTCTGTCACAACAGCCACGGGCTGGCAAATATAATGATGATGCCGGCTTGCTTCTTTATGAAGCGTAAAGATAGGGTGCTCAATGGCTTTATCGTTATACCATTCACGAGCCACCATCGTGAAGTGGGTCTGGGAGCATTTTTATAAAGCGTGAAGATAGAAGTGCTCAATAGAGGAACAGCTGTTGGAAAAAAACTCAATGCACCGAAAGGTTTTGGACTTTGCTGAAACAAGCAGCTCTCTGACGGGGATATCCTTGACAACTCGCAAGAAATTTGAGGCATTTACCCATCATAGCGCCCTCACCCATTTCCGTAAAAACCTAAGTGTACGCACTAATCTCTTTAAAGTTAATCTCTTAAAAATCACCAACGACATTCAGTTTTTAGGCTCTCATCCACGTTCCGGCTTTAAGCGAAGGAAAAGGAGAATTTATCGTTTTACATGGTGCATGAGAAACCTCATGAAACTTTAAATTCTCGCACTTTTCTCCTTCTTATTCTTCGTATTCCATTCAAGCAATAAAAACTATTCGCTTGGATTGTCATAAGCAAAAGTGGCATATAGATAAAAAAAGAAATAAAGAAATAAAGTCGCTCATCCTCTCAAGTGCTCAAAAGGCTATCGCAATACAAAGCTACGCAATATCAGAAACGAGAAAAGAATATGATAGTGCCAATACGCATTTTGCCACTAATTGAATATTAAGCACTTTGATATCAATCATAGAGGATAATATACTTAATACTTAATAACAAAGAGTGCTTTTAATATATATAAAATAATATTTTTTAAACAAATAAAAAGCCTGTTTAACATACTATAATTTTTTCTAAAACACAGAGAACTCTGAAGAGGCGTATATAAAAAATACTGAAAAATCAATACAAAAGCGGGATAATAGCATGAAAGAAAGTTTTAAGAACGCTTAAATATGGGTAATTATATATTTTTTGAGTATTTTAATTTTCATAATGATATTAAATATAGATTTCTTTAACCAATTTGTATATAATACACTTTGTATTCGAAATAAACTGGGGACGTTTTTATGAAAACAAAATGTTTAATTGCACTATCTATTTTCACTTTCATTACCGCTTCAACAGCGCAAGCAGCAGATACGGTAATCTTTGAGCAATCAAAACCGAAGGTTTCATTGCAAAATGATTCATCGTCACGTATCTCACCGGTTACTGTTTCTGCACCTTTTTCTTGGTCTGGTTTTTATGTTGGAGGACAAATTGGATATTTTTCCAGTAAAAATACTCTAGATTACGCACAAGAAGCCAGGGATGGAAAATGGGCTTGGGTTGATAGAAACTTATCACCGAAACCATCAGGATTGAGAGCAGGTTTGTATGCAGGTTCTAATATTGATCTGGGAGATGACCTTGTTTTCGGTTTTGATACGGACATAGTCTGGTCTGGGAAGAAAAGCACCCAAACAGACAATGGAAAGAAAATTCTAAATGAATTAGACTCCATTAACATTGCCTTTAAAGAAGCTGGGATTCCTATCATAAAACCTGCAGCTCAGGATGAAACAATCCCCAACTATGGTGACATTGTTGTCAGCAGTGTAACATTGAAAGAAAAATGGTCTGGTGCTGCGCGTGCGCGTATTGGTTTTGCTTCCCATCGCCTTATGCCTTATATTGCAGGGGGTGTAGCCTATACACAAATGCAATATATTATGTCACTTTTATCAAAATCGCAAGAAGATTCGACAATTTTTGCTTCTGGCGATGTGTTAGATAAGACAAAAACAATGCTTGGTTACACTATTGGTGGTGGTTTTGACCTTGCAATGACAGATAATATCATCATGCGTACAGAATATCGTTATTCAGATTTTTTTAAAAAGAAATTTGCAAACGATGACCTTAAAATCTCTTCTCAAACGCATGATTTTCGCTTTGGTATCGCTTATAAATTCTAAGTTTTGTAGAAAAATTGAACTATTAAAAACCCCTGTTAAAAACGGGGTTTTTTTTATGCCTCTTTCCCCCCTAAAAAGACCTAGATTCTAAAAACTAGGACTAAACTGTAAACAAATAGTCATGAAACAATAAAGCCTCTCCTCTTTTAAAGCAAGCTCCTATCCTCTCACCCTTCCATGTAATGCATTTGGAATATAAAAGCTTTACCATCATACCACTGGGCGCCATCGTAAAATACGCCATCATAAAATAAATGAGAGCAGTTATTAAGAGATATTGCTTTAAAATAACTATGGATATTGTGCATCAATTGCAGTTTTATAAGGTGATGTTAACTTGGCCTCCCCACTCTCGAAGGATCAAGATTCTAAAAACCCATTTCTAAAATCATATCCGTTTGTAAGAACACAACAACTCTTGGGGACTCTTGGGGCGGGCTCCTCTTGGCACCTCCCCGTGGAATGCCCTTAAACCTAAAGCAAAAAAACAAACTTAAGAATATCCAACACACACTGAAAAAAATACTGTAACGTTTCAAGGAAGTTTACAGACCCTATATGACCACACTTCAAATGACAGTGTTTTACAGCTATTGTATACCAAAGTAGAGAGAGGATATTGCGGTTCTCTGTTTATATAATTTCTGTAACGGAGAGACAGCTTCATTTGGGGAGAATATGAAATTGTCAAGGCAAAAACCAGTTTCCAACCTTACCATTTCCCTCTGATTTACGACTTTCAAAAACCTCTAAAGCCCTATCTTTTAAGCCTCTAAAACTCCTGTCTTTTAAAGAGAGGAGATTACGCATTGCCTCATGCTTGTATTTCTCACGGACCTTTTTGGGATCACGCCCCTCATGTCATACGACAACGCTCCAAACCAAACACATTCAAATCTCAAACACGCTCAAATCCCAAATACATTCAAATCAAAAACACTTGGGTTGCCAATTCACATGCGTGTTTTAAAGAAACATCTCTCAAAACCCTCAAGCCCATTTTGCGACAGCACC
>NZ_JBHILY010000003.1:123583-193232 GCF_042193555.1 Bartonella sp. PS17NMGDW
AATTCACATGCGTGTTTTAAAGAAACATCTCTCAAAACCCTCAAGCCCATTTTGCGACAGCACCCACAAGAATATAAAATCTATAGAGCACCATCTTTACACTTCATAAAAGTGCAAGATAAAAGTACAAGCTGGCACCATCCATCATACACTCCTACCCCCCAATGATGCCCTTGAAACGGTTTATTAAGAGGCATTTTTATTCATTTTTTGTAAAATTTCATTCCACAATAGTGCATCCAGCTTGCAATGTACAAGAGACATGATTTTGGTCAATTTAAAATAAACAGACTTAAAATGAGAGAATCCTATGGTATTCGAGGTTTTTCATTCAACATGCAAAACATTGAACACTGTTTATCAATTCCACATGTTTTATAAATCAACACGATGCGCCATAACAGGATAAAGGAAAATATTTATGAAGTGGTGCGGGTGGTCGGACTCGAACCGACACTCCTCTCGGAACCAGATTTTGAGTCTGGCGCGTCTACCAGTTCCACCACACCCGCACATTGCTATAAAAGACAGGACTATAAGAGACAGACTTGTCGATTATTCTTTTGCACTATATGAAGAAGCACAGATTCGTCAACAGAAGACTTCTCATTTTTTAAGAATTCATATCATTTTCTTATCTGTTTTATGAAATATTTTCTTTATTGGATTTCTCTACCGGATTTATAACAATCTCATTTGTAAAGTCTTTACCTCTTAAATTTATAGAAAGCCTCATGATATTAAACAAATTAAAGCTTTGGACGATTTCTTTAGCAAATCGGCGTACAGCACCACACTGGCTTGGTTTCATTGCCTTTATTGAAAGTTCTGTTTTTCCAATTCCGATAGATGTTTTATATATTCCGATGCTGCTTATCCATCAAAAGCGGGTTTATTACTATGCTTTGATTGCGACTATCTGTTCTGTATTAGGAGGCATTGCCGGTTGGTTTATCGGACATTTTGCCTATGATACTCTTGCCAAACCCATTTTAGAAATTTACGGTAAGGTTGAAAGTTTTGAATCTCTGAAAAATAGTGCAACCCTGCAATTTCTAGTCATTTTACTGATAACATCAGGTTTTTTTCATCTTCCCCCCATCAAGATTGTCACAATTTTGGCCGGTGTAATGAGTGTACACCTTGAACTTTTCATTCTTATTTGTATTTTTTCTAGAGGCGCTCGTTTTTATCTTCTCGCATGGCTGATTAAACATTTTGGACAAAAAGCAATGAATTTTCTAGTACAGCATTTCAAATGGATTATTCTCATTGGTTGTGTTAGTCTCGTTTTAATTTATGGGATTTTCATAGCTTTTTTAAACAAAAAGCTTTTATAAGGAACAGACTTAATGGCGTGCCTTTTGTCTTCTCACCCACTTTTATACAAGCACCTTCATCTTGAACCCAGCAGAAAAGAACAAAGTTTATGGGCTTTTTTTCTCGCTTTTTGTTTGTCCGCTACAATAGGTCTTGCCCTTGGTTTTGAATATTTTGGAGGGTATCTTCCTTGCGATTTGTGTCTCATAGAGCGTTTCCCCTATTATGGGGCCATACCCTTTTTGCTCTTAGCAGGTTTTGGGGCATATTTTTTTCGCATGTCTGCTTGGATACAACTTTTATTTTTGTGTGTTTTTGTCTTAATGTGCATCAGCCTTGTTTTAGCCGTTTATCATGCAGGTGTTGAATATGGCTTTTGGGCAGCTCCCCTCAGTTGTGGTTTAAGCGCAGTCAGAAAAACCTCAGACATTAACCAGCTACTTAACCAATTAAACAACATTCATCCCCCTTCTTGTTCTGAAGCATCCGCACGCTTTCTTTTTCTTTCATTTGCCGGCTGGAATGTCGTCTCAAGCCTATTTTACATGCTTATTAGTTTTTATGTTGCCTCAAAAGGGCTCTTTTCAAGCAATAAAAAACTCTAATCATAAAATAGAAACAAAACCGCATGCACTCGTTCTCTCCAATCGTTTTCCCCTAACCAACACCCTCCAGTCACCAATCACCACCCAAAACCACCCACCGCCAAACCAACCCACCAACACCAACGAGTCACCAACATCCCACCTATCACCAACATCCCTCCTCTAGCGTTGTACACAAAAGACAAAAATAAGCAGATATATCCATTTTATGGTTTCACCTCTCTGTACTTATGAGCAACATTTTGATAAAAACCCGTGATAGAAAAGCCGTAAAATAATAAGTGAGGGGACCGATAAATATAAATGGTCTGCTATGGCTGAAGATAAGAACACAGCGCCTTCTACCCTATCACCTATTTCCTTAGATATAACCAAACTTGAAGAACCATGTGTTATGATGGAACATGATCATAATGCATGGCGCGAGCATATAAGAGAAACGGATTTAAATGCTCCTTACAAAAAACCACCTCACATAAAACCACGAATCAAATCGGCACCACGCATCAGACAAGTTTTTTGGTGCGATTTTCCTCATGATTCGATACTCCCTGAATTTTGGAAAAAGCGGCCTGTTTTAGTGCTTTCTAAGAATGCAAAATTATATGGAAATGTGACAGTTTTACCTTTTTCAACGAAATCACAACCCAATAATCCCGCTGCGTATCCAATACAATCTCCCATAGAGAATAAAAAAGCATGGATTATCTGCAATTATGTCACAACAGTTTCTGTAAGTCGTTTAAGTTGCTCACGTACCGTTCCAAGATTATCCAGCGAAGATTTTCATAAAGTTGTAGCTCTGATGCTCAAACATTTACCGCATTTACAGTATTGACTTTTGAGAAAAATAAGTGTATCTATATCAGCATACACGGCATCAGTAATGGTGGCCGCTTCCCCGAAAGGGGAGATAGGAACGAAGGAGTGGGAAACCGCTCCTTTCGTCATTTTTGGTATTTTTTTTGAGAACTTTTTAGCCATTTTTTGCAACCTTCCCTAGAACATATCCAACATTCATTCTCCACCGTTGTTGTTTTGAAATATCTGCGATTTGGGATAAGCAGAAGGCACTCTCCGTACTGTTAATCCGGTAAAGTTTCCCATGGAGATTACCGAGATGTTGTACATATTTATCATTTCATTGCACAAAAAACCGTGCTGCCGTTGCTTAAACTTTATATGATTTGCCGCAATGGGAATATCTTTCCAAGATTGAAAAAAACATTTTCATAATTTGGCATAACAAACAATCCCTTGTTCTTCGCGCTCTTGAAGTGTTCAATCGCTCAATTTACCAAAAGATATTCGACCTCACAACTTGTTTATTTACGTCCCTCAATACGGATGAAGCGGATGAAAAAGCCAGCATTTTTGAAAAGAAAAAAATAGTAAAGAGCATTTAATGATTCAAACGCTTTAAGACTACACAGAATACTCCATTCATCTTTGAACGCATCTGTTTCTGTAAAGAAAGCTAATAATGCTTATGTAATCTGAATAATATTAGTTTACTTACCATATGATAACCGATTGATAACGATAACGCTAAACACAGAACTTATATCACCAAACCGCAAAATAGTGTTTTTACGATATAACAAAGAAAATTCTGTAGTAAAACAGAAATCAACACCCAACCGATTTCTATCTCTTCACCAATAACAATTGTTTATTGCCCTAACCACATTATTTCACCGGTCACACGACCTAACATAGCTTTTGCAGATAGACTTTTCTTCCTCTTCTCCGAAAAACGATATATGTTAAGCTATTTGGGGATTTACTGCTAAATTGCTAATGCTTGCGCTTTGAATGCCTTTTTCTCGCCGTATAAAAGGTAGATAAAAAAATAATTTCGTTTATCAGCTTTATTTTAAAGACACACCTATTTTTTACAGGATGCGTTCTCCCCTCTATCAGCCCTATCGCATTTAATACACTTGTCGTTTCTAAACATGAACAACCAAGCATCAGAGTGGAGCAATAGACTCTCATCACTTTCATGGGCACTTGCATTGACAAGAGATAAACAAGAGTATTGATCATCACACACGGAGCAAAAATCTATAGCGACTACGCCATAGACTTTCGCCACGCACGGGTTATTCTTAGAGCATATTTATGATGAGATAATCATTTATGACATTCTTTTTGTTGCGCCACAGAACGGGTTTTGCTAACCAGTTTTACTATTGTGCAAATTTTTCAAGAGAAATCCTCACTCGCTCATAGATGACAAGATTTCTTTATGGAGAGCGCACATGGCGCTCAGTTTTGACCTTTTCCATAACAACGATAAGTTCAAACTTTAACCAACACGATAATAGACCTACTCTAAACGATTTACGCACCACCTCATCCGCAACAGGCTGCTCCAATATCGGTGTATTTATCGGTGCACTTACTTGAGGATTTTTTGCACTTCCACGCACCGTAAAAAAAGAAAATATTTTTCTCATATTTAAATCCATTTTAGTTGATTTGGATTTTAAAAGTGCCCAAAAAAATCAAACAAAAATAGAGAGGTAAGTTACGAAAACTACAGGGTAAATTTTACTGCCGCAAAATGTCTATTTTTCCCCGTCTGAACCGTCAGAGGAACACTATAAAAATTATTTTCATTGAAAAACAATTACTTATAATCTAGGGAAGAAAAGTAAAAAACTCCCCCAGAAAAAGAGATTATCTTCAAAATTATCAAAAAAAGCAGCACAATTTTAGTGATCTTTTTATTTTTTTTCTTTTGATAAAAGAGAGCTGGCAGGTGTCTTAGGAGCCCCTCCGGTAGGTTCCCAATTCGCAACAGCCGCTAATTCCTCAATGAGCTTCTCTCTTGGTAAATTATTATCATCCACCAACTTGTACTGAACGGCATTGTCACTAAGCCACTTTATAAGCGTTCCTTTAACAGTTTTACCACCCTCAACCTCACTCACCGCTTCCCATGCCGCAACAATAGCAGCAAGCTTTGGAGCATAACGTGGATGCGTTGGATCTTGAAACGCATAATATTTTTGGTCCTTAGTCTCAGCAGAATCATCCTCAGGGAAAAAAAATGGAGGGTACAGACCACGCGATGAAAGCCATTCTTTTAAATCATCAACGCGAACATATGAGGAATCTGCATCTATAAAATCCGAAAAATTATAGTACGACCATTCTATCTCTAATCGATTGCTTTTTCCCGCTTGAACGATAGCATGATAAGCTGCACGGAAATTAGCAGTTTTCTCTGATGATACGGAAAGGTTATCTTCGTAAATATCACTTTTTTCTGGTTCTAATTTGTTGACAAACAAATACTTTCCTGGATTTAATCCAACTATTAAAAGCGCTGCCTGCAGTATTGTTAGTTTTTCAGAAAGCCGCCAAAATTTCAAACCATCACTATTTTCCATATATGCTCCCTTTTTTATCTGCACAATTTCGCTCTTTTTTAAAAACATCAAAAACGTTTGTTAACGCATAGAGATTATGCACTTCTCACATTTCAACTCATCCCATACTTTAAATAAAAACACAGCAATCACACCCCTCCTTGTGATCCACAAGAAAATGATTTGAATTGTTTCAATATAAGAAGTTTTGAAGTGAGAGAATCCTACTGAATTTTGGGCTTTCATGCAAGATATCAGGCAAGTTACAAGGCGATAAATGCCCCTTCATAAAGCATAAATTTTTATGCGTGATCTCAAACAATTTAATATGGATAATATCTCTTCATTTATGCACTCCCACCCTTAAACCTGTCCCTGCAATTACAGCACAAAAGATAATTCGTTACACGCTAACAAATCCACCTAAATGCAAAAGCTGTAACAACGCTAAAATGCGCGTAAATATCATAAGAATACTGTCTTACACCTCCACAAGTGGGATCAAGTGGCGTAAAACTGTACAATAAAATGCCATGCCTATAATGAACCGTACTAAAGACTGTCGCAACACTAGGAGCTAAGGTGTATGATGATGCCGGCTTGCTCTTTTATGAAGCGTAAAGATTAAGAAGACTCAATGGAGTTTATATTATTTCATGGAAATTTTGCGGCTCTACCCTTCTATACTCTTCACAGGGGCCCCTCGCGAAATGGGCTTTTATCCCTTGAAAAAGATCTCTTTTTAAAGAATCATTTCAAAGTCCAAGAGCTGTTACAGTCTTTTGAACGCATCAAATGAATGATGATGCTAGCTTATTCCTTTCCTATATTCTCGAGCATCAATACATTAGAATGCTCCATTGAAACGTCCCTGTAGCAAAATAAAGCATATTTTCTCTTAAATTTTTTCACGCAATTATTTCTTTCATGCACCCCTGTCGTCTCCATTTGATAAATCTCCTTGTACTTTCTCAGCATCCCATCACCTTTTTTCTCAGTGCAACCTTTTTGCAATTTGTCAGTTTTTAACTTTTAGATTGACTTTTGGTTTATTTTTCTTATGTTTTAGAATTATTCTAAAGTGCAGAGGAACAGAAAATGTTGAAATTGTTTTTTTCATTTGTACAACGTAAAGCTCTGTCCTTTCGTTCAGCACAAAACGTGATGCTTAAAGCGCTCAAATTAAAAGAGCAACATGCGGCGCTCTATTTAAAATATGCAAAAGCTCTAGAACCTTATTCCTCTAAGGAAGCCGCGGTTTTTACCGCCATGGGGCTTCAAGAGCTTAAAAATTATAAGCAACTTTTGTGCCTTTCTTGCCATAATCGTGCAAACACTATCGGTTCGTTATGTGACAAAACTTCTCTTGTGAAAGGCAAGAGCCGCCATCCATCCCCAAAAACAATAGCGGCAAATCACACCATAAAAAAACCTTCGAAAACGCAAAGACAAACACTTTTGACTTGGATTCAACCAGGTCTTGCAGGATTAATGGATGGCTCTGTCTCGACCCTTGCCCCCATTTTTGCCGCAGCTTTTGCCACGGGAGACACGCACCAAACTTTTTTGATAGGGCTCTCAGCTTCAATTGGTGCAGGACTTTCAATGGGTTTCACAGAAGCAGCCCACGATGACGGAAAATTATCAGGGCGTGGTTCGCCATTAAAAAGAGGTATTGCCAGCGGCATTATGACAACATTAGGAGGACTAGGTCATACTCTTCCCTATTTGATCAACTCTTTTTATGTAGCGACAATTATTGCTTTTATCATTGTTTTTTTCGAACTAGGCGCCATCGTCTGGATTCAGAACAAATTCATGTCAACTCCCTTTTGGCGTGCATCGTTACAAGTTATTATTGGCGGAGCGCTCGTTTTTGCTACGGGTATCTTCATTGGTAGTATTTAAAACAAACAGCATGAAAAATAAGCATTTCCCATACAAAACAAGCAGCAAAACCCATCGTCCCATCTATAGATTTTTCGCTGCTTGTTTCAAACGGAATCTTTTGTTAGAGTTGTGTTTGTTTTTTCTATTTTGGAGATGCTTTGACCATGCCTTCTACGCACCTGAACAGCCAAAAGAGTCCTTCTTCCTCGAATGCATTTCCTTCTCCCCCTCCACAACAAATAACCTTATCGATCCAGCGTCTTGAGCATGGACAAGGTTTAGAACTTCCTCACTACGCAACGGCTGGTTCTGCGGGTCTTGATCTACGGGCAGCAATTAGAGAAGAAGAAACGCTTGTTCTTGCCCCAGGGCAGCGCGCACTCATTCCAACGGGTCTCATTTTTCACCTTCAACCTGGTTTTGAGGCACAAATACGCCCACGCTCTGGCTTAGCCTTAAAGCACGGCATCACATGCCTCAACACTCCAGGAACGATTGATAGTGAT
This sequence comes from Bartonella sp. PS17NMGDW, assembly GCF_042193555.1. NCBI lineage: Bacteria > Pseudomonadati > Pseudomonadota > Alphaproteobacteria > Hyphomicrobiales > Bartonellaceae > Bartonella > Bartonella sp. PS17NMGDW. The sequence continues at coordinate 131,285 of NZ_JBHILY010000003.1, forward strand.
TACCGTGGTGAAGTCAAAGTTCTTCTTATCAATTTAGGCCAAGAAGACTTTTCTATCCAACGGGGAATGCGCATTGCCCAAACAGTCATCGCCCCCGTATTCCAAGTCAAAGTTTGCGCTATTGAACCAGAGCAAAATACCCAAAGCCATAACGAGAGCCGTGGAACAGGAGGTTTCGGTTCAACGGGACATACTTAAGAAGCTCTGAAAAAATCACTCCCCTCAAAATATAACACTCGCTTATTCTAACTACTCTTTCACTGAAAGTCTTTCGGGCTTTTAAAGTATAGAAGGAGTGCGCATTTGCTTTCAAAGTTTTTTTACCAAACACCCCTCTAAACGATCATCCTTACTCTTCCTCTGTCTCTTCTCAATCTTCACATGCCCTAACTTTATCCCTTCAGCGTCTTGCACTTGGAACAAGGAAACTTCTTCACTACGCAACGACTGGTTCTGCCGGTCTTGGATTTACAAGCAGCAATTGGAGAAGAAGAAACGCTTGTTCTTGCCCCAGGGCAGCGCGCACTCATTCCAACGGGTCTTATTTTTCACCTTCAACCTAGTTTTGAGGCACAAATACGTCCACGCTCTAGCTTAGCCTTAAAACATGGCATCACATGCCTCAATACTCTAGGAACGATTGAGTGTGATTATCCGGAAGTGAAGTCAAAGTTCTTCTTATCAATTTGAGCCAAGAAAACTTTTCTATTTAAACGGGGAATGCGCATTGCCCAAACAGTCATCGCCCCCGTATTCCAAGTCAAAGTTTGCGCTATTGAACCAGAGCAAAATACCCAAAGCCATAACGAGAGCCGTGAAACAGGAGGTTTCGGTTCAACGGGTCATACTTAAGAAGCTCTGAAAAAATCGCTCCCCTTAAAATATAACACACACTTATTCTAACCACTCTTTCACTTAAAACCCCTTGGGCTTTTAAAGTGCAGAAGGAGTGCGCGTTTACTACTTTCAAAGTTTTTTCACTAAACGCACTTCTAAACAATCATCTCTCAATTACGTTTCTTGTACTACACAAAACTTCATTATCACCGGATACCCCTCCCCCATAACAAAAACATTGGCATTAACCATTAAAAGCTCACACACCGCTTATAATGTCGACAATCTATATATCATATTGATTTATAATAATGAATTGTCTTTCAACTTAAATGAGAGATCTCAATACTGTAAGATTGTTTCATTGCAAATCTATTTATATTACATCAATCAAAAGTATATCTCTCACGTTCCAAACGTAGCTAGCATGTAGATAAAAAATGGAAAAATACCTATAATGAATACTTGTACTCAGCACTGTCACAACATTGGGAGAAAATATAAATACTATAATGGTGCTCGCTTGCTCTTTTGTTAAGCATAAAGATAGTGAGGTTCAATAGATTTTTTATTATTTTACGGGAGCTTTACCGTTATACCATTTATAAACACCGTCGCAAAAAGGGCTTTAAAATGTATTAAGACACACAACAATCACCCTTGGCTGTTTTTCTTGATCGCACCTCTTGAAGCAAGATGAGCAGTGCTTAATCCTAAAAAAACCGATTCAATATATAAACCCCCTGCATATGCCTCCCCTGCGTAATATCAAACTCATGCGTATTGGGTTTAATAAATCCACGACAAAACCCTCATCAATTTCACTCTACGACTTTGAGTCATATGCTTTGCTTCCTGCAACAAAGGCTATTTTTATCACTGGTCAGAGGGCATCGGCTGGAATATTAGCGTTTACCGCAGTGCCCGTTATTACGGCATTCACATGCCCCACAACGTTACCACCCGCGCTACCACCCGCTCCATCGACAGCAACGTCCGCTACCCCTGTTGTTTTATTATTGATCTCACCTCTTGAGGTAAGATTGGTAGAGTTTTGCAATCCTACAAGACCGATTTTATTATATCCAGCCATGCGTATTTGATTTAATAAATCGATGACAGTACCATAATCAATTTCGCTATCGGCTTTGATTAAAATTTTTGTCTCTAAATTTTGCGTCGTTTCCCTCAACAAAGCTTCTCTTAAAGCTGCCTGTTCTACAAGATGATCACCAATGTAAAGAGAACGATCTTTTTGCAAAGTAACATAAAGGGGTTCATCAGACTGAACCACTGAAGGTGTTTGAGTTATAGAAGGAAGCTGAACGGGAATGACAGATGTTGCCAAAGGTGCAGCAACCATAAAAACAATAAGCAACACCAATACAACATCAATAAAAGGGGTCACATTGATTTCGCTTTGCAACCCACTCTCGTCTATATCCCAATCATTATTAAGGCTTGCTTTCATTTTTTATGACTTTTCTGTTGTCTTTGTCTATCAAGTTCACGGCTCAAGAGCCTTTCAAGAGCCGCAGCGATATCACCTAAATCATTGCGATAACCATTCAAAGCACGCATAAGGCTATTATACATAACAACGGCGGGAATAGCCACAAAAAGCCCAATAGCCGTTGCGAATAAGGCTTCAGCAATCCCAGGAGCAACCACATCAAGTCGCGTTGTTTGAGACTGAGCAATCCCAATAAAAGAATTCATAATGCCCCAAACAGTTGCAAAAAGACCAACAAAGGGAGCAATTGCGCCAATAGTTGCAAGAACAGCGCTTCCACATGCAACACGGCGTGTAGCAGCCAGCAAGCAGCGTGACAAAAGTGAATGAACCCTTTCTTTTAAACCTTCATGAACATCGCGAGCCTTAGCATCGCGAACATCGCGGGAAACATCTTCATATTGATTGCTCTCCTCATAAAAGAGAATATCTTCAATCGTTTGTGCACTTTCCCCTGCACTGGTTTTTTCACCAGAGCTTTTATTTATCCCTTCAGGAGCAGAAAAATGAACCTGTTGTGTAGAAAGATACACCTCTTTAAGAACTTCTTTGAGAAAAAACACCCCAGCCCCTTTGCTTTCTTTCAAGCTAGCTGCCAAACGCGTAAGAGTCTGAGCATTAAGAACCAATTGAAGTTCATGACGTACTCTTCGTTTTACCAAAGTGATCTCAACAATTTTCACAAAAGCAATTGTCCAAGACATAAGTGAAGCAAGTAACAAAATAATGATAACGGCTTTCACCACCCAATCAGCAGCCATAAACATAGAAAGAGGAGAAAAATCATGCACTGTCAATACAGAAGACATATTATCTAAAGGGACTGTTTTATCTAAAGGGACTGTTTCAGATTCCATTTTTATCTCACATTCTTGTGCTCTTATCTTTATTTATGAGCTGGATCGTCACCCCGCACAGCATCACTGTTCCACAATGCCACTACCCTTTTAACGTCGCTTTCGCATTCCTCTTAAGAAAGAAAACTTGATAAATCAAGTATAGTTTTATTCCACAAGCTCTCTCTTATTCTAAAGAAATCACTCAAGAAATTTTTCTCTAACAATTCAACAAGTTTATCTTACTCAATCAATTTATTGCATAAATTAGGCAAAATGATAAACTTACAAGAAATATTGCATATAATATTTTCATTTATAAGAATAATTTATCATCGTTCCTGTTGAATAAATCCCTCATATCGCAAAGCTTCTTTCATTTCAGCGGCTCTTTTAAATCCAACAAAATAATTTCTTTCATGGAATAAGCAGCAAAAATATCATAAAATCCTTGGAGAAAAGGATATGCACTTCTCTAACAATCAGTGCACTAAAGTACCTTCTATCCAAATAAAAATATACCTTTTTTTAAAAAAGAACGATCGCAATATCTTAAACTGACCAAAAGTATAATGGGAGAGCGCGATTAGCCCTCAAATACATAGAGAGCAAAGAACAGAAATAGCATTTTCTTTTTCTTCTGCAAAAGCATAAAAATGACATTACTTCTGCCGCAAAATCACAATAACCATGTTTTTTATCTGTCACAAGCCCAAAAAATAAGCCTCAACACGCTTTTTAAAAAAACTTTTATAAAAACTGTGCCATGAGAAACTGAAGAATGGTGCTAAATTCCTGCAAAAGCATAAGACAATTTTCAACCGATGTAATCCTTTACGAACAGAGCATATTGTATAGGAAAGATTTATTTTATCAAAAACAGTTTTAAATTCGACAAAGTGAAAGGAACCAAAAAAAACTTTTGGCGTTACTCAAGCAGTGAAAATTTTCACTCCAATGCAAATGATCACTATGAACACACCAATGCAAATATAATGAATCAAGAGGGAAAAATATCATGGCCCATAATAAAACAACACAGCACGATAAATCAGCCGTAGAAAAAGACCTACAAGGACAATTAGAAACGTTACGCACTGAAATTTCAGGGATTACCTCAACCCTAACAGATCTTGGTGCAAACAAATTCAACGCCGCCAAAGACAAAGCGGAAAAACTATATCACTCAGCGAAAGAAAGTGGTGAAGACATGATGTCTCAAGCAAAAGAAAAAATCAGTGATCTTGAACAAACCATGAATCAATGCGTTCGCAAAAATCCTGGTAAAAGCGTTTTGTTTGCTGCAGGGGTTGGTTTTATTCTTTCTCAATTACTGCGTCGTTAAGCAATGCATAAGTTTATCGCTCCTCTTTTAAACCATCTTGTCGGTGGAGGGCTTAAAAGCACAGTCAAACAAGTACGCCTTCAAGCAATTTGCTATGGGTTTATTGGCATTTCATTCTTCATGTCTTTGCTTTTTTTATGTATCATCGTTTTTATTGCATTATGTTCTGTTATGAAACCTCTTGCCGCCGCTAGTATCATGTTTTTAATTTGTCTTTCTCTTGCAGGATTAGGTCTTATTATCAATCGTGTTCTCAAGGCTTATCAACGCTATGACCAACAAAAAAAGACAGAAGAACAACGCCACAAACTCATGACAGACGCGACCGTTTCCAGCCTTGCAGCTCTCAGTCAACATTTCCCTTTTGCCAAATTGAGAGTTCCCATTCTCGGACTTGTAACTTATTTTTTGTGGAAAAAAGATAAAAAAGACCGCTTTTCAAAGTAAAATATGTAAAGCTGTCACTCTAATCCCCCCAATGTGCTTTCTTTTACTATAAAAGAAAGCACATCTTTTTCATCATAGTCTCTTTAGCTTCTTCAAGTTCCTGAAAAGAAATCCCCTTTATTTTCGCTAAAAAATCCATGGATCCGATTAAATCTCTTTCAGATTGCAATCCATGTTTCATGAACATAGCAACATGAGGCAAAGCTTGCGTTAAAAATTCTGATTTGATTGGAAGCAATGTAGTGTTTTTTGAAGATAGGGATAATTCGCTTCTACCTTTCTCTATTTTTTCATAAGCCTTTTTTTCATGACCAAAGGTCATGTTATTGATTTGAGTGTGTTCAGATTTTTCTGAACACTCGTTTTTGTTACAATTACAATCATAGTTAGGGGTTGTATGTTCTATGTGTATCTTGTCAGCAAAATGCCTGTATCTTGTTTTTGATGTTTTTGCTTTAAAAATCTTTCTAAAATCCACTCAAAAAGACCTATCGCTTTGTGCAATTTTTCCACCAAAGCTTTAGCCGGCCACCCAATAATATGAATGATTTTTTTGCATTCTAGAAAAAAGCAATGACATAAGCGGTGTCACTTCCATTTCAGCGTAAGAGGTTTTTATTTGACGCACCAATCCGTTCTATCAAACTTATGTAAATGTGATCATTTCTGATTAAATATACTGTTGATTTTCTGCTTCTTTGAGGCTGGTTTCACCAAAGTCACAGGACATTGGCCAGAGCCTTCCTCTCCACAGGCTGATACGGTGGAACTCACCGCCAAGTTTTTTAAATTAATCGCGGCATTAATGTCTCGATCATGGTGTGTACCACAATGAGAACATCTCCACTCACGTATGTTAAGAGGCAATTGTTCAATCTTACATCCGCAATGATGGCAGATCTTACTGCTCGCATACCAACGATCTGCAATAACAATCTGTCGACCATAACGTGCCACCTTATATTCCAATTGACGGCGAAACTCGAAAAAACTTTGATCTGCAAGGGCACGCGATAAATGCTTATTTTTCAGCAAGCCTTTTACATGAAGATCTTCCAGACAAAATGTACCAAAACGCTGAATTAAATCTGTTGTAACTTTATGCAAATGATCTGTTCTGATATTACTTATCCGTGCATGAAGCTTAGCGAGTTTTTGTTTCTCCTTATAACGATTGCTCGAGCCTTTTTGCTTACGACTTAGCCTTCGTGATAAGCGCCGTAAACGATTTAGCAAAGCCTTATAAGGTTTAACGCCTCCTATGGTTTCTCCTGTCGAAAGCGTTGCAAGTGCATTGATGCCCAAATCAAGACCAACAATAGCTTGGTTCTCGCTCAGTGACTCTTGATTATCTGTTTCAACGCTAAGACTTACAAACCACCGATCCGCTTTACGGCTAATGGTTGCTGACAAGATCTTTCCTTGAAATCGCAATTGTTCTCGCAGACGAACCCAACCAAGTTTGGGAATTCTTATCTTGAAACCTTGCAACTGTATTTGATCATTGGTCAAAGTAAAACGATCGTGCACTCCTTTCTTTCTAAAAGTGGGATATCGGCTTCTCCCTGAAAAGAAATTCTTAAAAGCCACACCCAATTGAATAATTGCCATTTGTGGAGCATTTTTAGTAACTTCCATCATCCATGGAAATTGTTCTCGTTTTAGAGAATTGAATTGTCTACGTAGCGCATAGTCATTAGGCTTTGGTAAATTATTATCTTTCTTCCATGCTTCATATTGCTGCTGCCATTCCTTCAGTGCCCAATTATAAGCAAAGCGCGCGCAACCACTGGCTCGAGCCATGTAGCTTCGTTGTTTATTGTTTAAGTCTAGAGCTATTTTGTGAGCAACAATCATTGCGATGCCTCTACAGCTTGACGAACATTCTCTAATAACTTTTGATTTTTTCTCGAACGACTTCCATAAAGACGAGCACTAAAGACAGTAATAATTTCTAAAATATCTTTGGCTAAATCCTCTTCAAAACTGCTTTCTTCCCCCTGATTGAGAATGACAACCTCAACTTGTTTGGCTTCACAAATGGCGAAGACCAATTCTGCACCAAAGCGCAATAAACGATCTTTATGCGTAATAACCAAACGACCAATTTCATTTTCAATGAGAGCATCCAATAAACGTTTAAGACCCTTTTTACGATAATTCATCCCTGACCCTAAATCAGAGATGAGTTCATAAGTCCAACCTTGGCTTGCGCAATAAAGCTCAAGAACCTGTTTTTGTCGCTCTAAATCGTCTTTTTGATCATGGCTCGATACACGCGCATAAGCAATGGTTTTTCTTTGTGATAGTTCTCTCGAATGAAAAAGCTCAGGCCTAAGCCTAGATAGGTCATAACGGCGGTGTCCTCCTGCCGTATGCTCAGAAATAATTTTGCCTTCACCTTCCCAACGGCGCAAAGTGCTAATCGAAACACCCAAAACTTGAGCGGCCTTACCTATCCCAACAAATCTATCCATAATGTATATGATTACACAGATATAAATAGATTACAAGTAAGCTGTTAAAACCCTTCTGTTAACGCAGTTGGGTTTTTATTTTTTTGCCATTGTGTCTCCTTTTATTGCGACGACTCATAGCTCGAAAAAAGCGTTTCAAGGCCAAAGCTATATTAAAAAAAAGATTTTCAATATGGTAAAGATTTTACAAACAAGCTACCAAAACAAATTCTAGATAAAAACATAAGAACCATTTTTAGTTCTTTCTTATACAAATTTGATCCACACACTCATCCCGCTTGTTATGTGCAAGCGAGTGGTTTTGATTGATTCAACATAAACAGGTTTGGAATGAGAGAATCTTGCGTTATTCGAGGGTCTAATTCAATATGAATAACGCTAGATTATCATTATAAATCAATATGATTGTATCTTTAATAAGAAATAAAAGTTTGTATTTTAGCGTCGAATAGAACCTCTTTTAAAGGTAATTTTACCGCAAGTAGTATTTCACAAAATTACAATTAAAACAGAAAAATAATTGAAAAATTTTTCTTCTGAGAAGCTGATTTACGCAACAACTATTCTTTATTTCAGCCCAAAAAAACCTTTTTAAAATTACTTGATAAAGCAGAGCATTGCATATTTCTTATTGCGATTGAAGTGAAATAACCATTGAAATCAAGAATAATACTTTTTGAATGAACTTAATAATTAAAATGGAAATTAGCTGATCAAAAGAGTTTTTCGATTTATACCAGTATAGGCCAATTTGTTTTCCAAACTGAATATTGCGTAATACAGTTAAATTGACTTTACAATTATAAAGTTATAAGTCTTCAGACTTTTTACAAAATACTAATTGTCTTGAATATAAATAAGGCACATAATAACAATATGAGGAGGATATTATGATATACGGGGGACGAATAAATTTGATCGCGTGTGGAAAAACATTGAAACAGTTAAGAATCTTCAACCTCTGCAAAGTATAGGAATAAGAGCGACAGTTACCAAAGAGATTCTAGAAAATATTATTAATTTTATCGATTTTTGTATAAGCAAAGATGTCCATTATATCGGATTCAGGCCGCTCGATACGTCGTCATTTAGTTTTTCTAGAAAAAATAATACAAAGGATCGATCTAAGGCTTTAAGAAACAAAACTCTTCCGCCAAACGCCTCACTTTTTCATTTGAGAGATGAATTATCAAGGAAAGAATCCCCCTCCAGATTTATATAGATAAAAAGTTCCAAGAAAGGAAAATCTCATGGACGTCACAAAATTTTGTAAATTGTATTAATTATTACTTAGGCGAAAATTCTACGTACGTTTCGTCGCCGTTAATGTGTTTATTTCCATTTTCATCCTTGGTATTGGACTAATGGAGATTTAAAAAATCGCTTTTATTCAGAAGCTTTTGGGAATCTACAAAATTATGAGGCAATAGATTGGTCTGCTCAAAGCGTTTTAAAATCTTTGAAAGAATCTGGCGCATGTAGCGGATGTCGTGGGAAGGTATTTTGTGGATAAGGTTAAGCAATTTAAGATTTATAGTGTTAGCAAGTCTACTGCTCTAGTGGTTGCTGTTTTACCACTTTTTTTGTCGGAAAAATTGCATTTGTCGCAAGCGGAAATTGTTTTAATCGGTAGTTATTTTTTATTGCTTCCTTTGATCTTAGAAGTCCCCTTGGGTTTATTATCAGATGTTTATGGAAGTAAACGCATTATTTATACTGGGCTGTTTTTCTTTCTTTGCGGTTTTTTAGCTCTTTTTATGAATTATGCATATTTTGCTTACGCCACTTATTTGTTGTGTATTACATCAGCAGCCGCTTGTTTCTCAGGTGCGGAAGATAGTTTACTCTTTTCTGTAGTACCAAAGCATCGCACACTGTTTTCCGTTAAGTCCGAAGTGGCTGCTGTTACCTATAGTGTGACAACGGTACTTATTTTTTTAGGGGGAGTACTTTATTATGTGCATCCTGCATTGCCTGTGATTTTTCAAGTCCTTTCATTAATTTTTGCTATTTTTATGTTTTCAAAACTGACGAAGGGATTAGATAGTTTTCATATCAACGCTCATCCGAATATTTTCACAGTTATGTGCGCCAGCGGTAAAGAAGTCAAAAATCCTTATCGCTTCACTCTTATTTTTTTAAGTGCAGTTTCAGCTTTTGCTATTTTGGTTAACAATCGAACTGTTTCTATCGCATTTTCTGATTTTTTGCCATTTCAACCTGCTATTTTGGTTTCGATTATTTTTATCATTGGGAATTTTTTTTCAGCAAGTTCCAATATATTGTTTCAGAAGTATTTTTCAAAGTTTCAAAATCCTATTTTTCCTGTCTTAATGATTGGTTGTATGGTAACCATTGCTTTTTTTCTCATGTCATTTCAAATCATTGCGGCTCTTATATTAGGATTTTTACTGCTATGTGTTTTTAAATCTGCTTATCGATCTTATCTGTCGTCTCTTCTTATAAATTCACTGATTGATCCCAAAGCTATCGCGACTGTTTTATCATTTACAGCCATTATTACAGCTGTTGTATCCTTTGCATTCAGTTTTTTATACGGTCATGTTTTTTCAACATTCTGGCAAGCTAATTTGTGGTTAGCAGTGATTATGGCTGTGATTTTTGGGGGGGCTGCTTTAATTATTTTTGTCAAAAAGCAAGAAATCATTTGGTTACAGCCTGAAAATGCACAATCGTCAAAACAACATTTCTTGAAACGCAAGCATCAAGAGTTTTGCTATGGGCAAATTTATCCGGAAGCATCGTGCATTAATGAAAACATCAAGGATGGCTCTTTTCGACAAAGTCTCTATCCTGCACCAAATTTGATAACACTTTGCGATGAAGTAGTCGAATGGGAGTTTATCCGGGGTACTGCATTGAGCCAAATGGATTTGCTACATCAAAAGGCGATTATTGATCAAATCAATAAGATCTTTCAAGATCGATTAAGCAAGAATATAATCTTATCACATGGAGATTTAGATCCTGATAATATCATTGTTACTCCTGATAGTTCTTTTATGGTAGTGGATTGGGATTTATGTCAAGAAGCTAGTCCGGAATTGGATATCTTAACATTTTTCACCAGTCCAAGATTATCTCTCAATTTAGAAGAACGGATAGACTATATTTCTCATTTGCTGTCTATATCAAAGGATGAAGCTTTACCAATGATAAAAGCGTTTGTGGCTAAAAAAATTTCTGATCTTTCTCTATACCAAAATATTTTCATGAAACAATTAGTCTTGGATTATATGAACTTGAATAAGAAATTTCATGGGCGATAATATTGTAATTTGTAATGAAAATTGCAGTGCGGGCTGCAATCATTGTCCGTATTCGATAGAATGTATGGTGAGAGATGACGCGTTTCCTGAATCTTTATATCCAATAAATGACATAAAATCTGATTTTATTATTCTTTCTGGTGGAGAGCCTTTTGAGCTCGATTATGATTTACTTCATAAATATATAAGAGTTTGAGAGGCAGAAAGCCTTTCATTTAAAAAGCAAAACGAAATGACGTATAGCCAAGGGAACGCGCTCTTACATAGCGCTGTAGTGAGCAACCTATATGCATACGCGAGCTTTAAACACAATAATTTTTCATCATGAGAGTTGTCCACCAAGGACTGTGTGGATTATGATTAACTTTTACCTAATAAAGTTTGTAATGGAATATTGTCTTGATTTTTAAATAGCGCTTGAAAAGACGCTTTATCAATAATGGTCAATGGGATTATAGCTCCCGTGATCTCTTCGCCAATCTTCTGGTTGTTGAAATTTGCTCGACCATAAGCCATTTTGTGCTTTTTGAGCAGCAGATTGTAGAGTTTTATAGTCTGCTGGAGATGGAAAATTATGCTGATCTTGTGTTAACACCATCAACCCTTCTGCAAGCCCCAAACGTGCCAGATCAACCCCGTCCACAAAACATTGTGCATAATGAACCTGTTGAATGACACGTGCTTGCCGACAAGTAACATTTTTATCGATTGTTTTTGAGACAAGCCAAGCAGTAACAAAAGCACCACATGGCCACTTAACTCCGTTGCGTGAGGCAAATTGCCTCATTTCACAGCTTTCCACACCATATAAGCGGATATCACGGATAATCTTTTTTCTCCATCCATCGTCCACAAGCGTAATCATTTTAAAGGTCACACCACTTGTAACCTGTATAGCACCTGAATAAACCGGCACATTTTCTTCATAAAATTGTGATGACAATGGTTCTGGATGCAATACCACATTTTGTTGGTTTACATCTTGTTGGTTTGCATAATCTATCAATTGTGACTTCGGATTTTGAACGGGATTTTCTATTGTCTTTTCTGATCCTTTTAAAAAAGAATTTTGAGTAAGTTCTTCATTATTTTTACTTAAATAAAAGTATCCCCAAATAATAATACAAATTAAGACAATATATTTAGGCGCTGCTCTAAGAGATTTTAAAAGTATCATTTTGAATATTACTATATTTTTTGTTCATTAAATAATAAAAGATTAAATATTGTTAATTTATCAATAGAAAAATTTATTTTTTTCATTTATATGATTCATGATTAATATTTTGAATATTAATTTTACGATCAACTTAAACATAAAGCGGGGAATTTTTCATGAAAAACATGAATAATTTGTTCAGTTGTGAACATACCTTACAAAAAACTACTCTATCCAACACACAAAAGAAATGGTTAACAGCAGCATTGATGCTTTTTATTGCCTTCATGGCACTGAGTGAACCAGCATTTGCCGCAGGTGACTTTGGAAAAGTTGAAACTGCTCTTGATCAATTAGTCAAAGCTTTAACAGGAAACATTGCAAAATCGATTGCAACCATTGCGGTTGCTGGTATTGGGCTTGCATGGATTGCTGGTTATGTTGAAATGCGTAAAGCTTTCTTTGTTTGTGTTGGCATCGGCATTGTTTTTGGTGCACCACAAATCGCAGCAATGTTTATGTCTTAATTCGCTTAACTCTAGCCTTTCAAAGCCATGAAAGAGCACGACAAGCTAACAGAAGATACGTTATTTCTTGCTTGCACACGCCCTGCAATGATTGCGGGCGTGACGGTGGAAGCTATGGGATTAAATGCGATAGGAACGATGATGTTGTTCATTATGACAGGCAATATTTTTCTTATCACCTTTGGTGTGATGCTACATTTCATATTCAAGGAAATCCTAAAGCATGACCATAATAAATTTCGTATTCTTCTGACATGGCAAAAGACATCTATTTTTGCCAGAAATTCGAGTCTATGGGGTGGGGGAAGTATTTCTCCATTACGATTAATTCGTAATTATGAGGAATTATAATGAATAGAACAGAGCGCAAACGTGAAAAGCAGCCAGAGGCGATCATTCCTTATGTGCGCCATGTCAATAAACACATCATTGCGCTGGATTCACGCGCTCTCATGTCCGTTATTAAACTTGAAGGCATTAACTTTGAGACAGCGGATATTATTGATCTGAATGTGCTTCACGAACAGCTCAATAATCTGTTTAAAAACATAGCGGATGAACGGATAGCGCTTTATAGCCATATTATCAGAAAGCGTGAAACCGTTTATCCGGATGGGACTTTCAGATCGGCATTTGCCAAGCAATTAGATGATAAATATCGCGAGCGGATGGTTTCACAGGAGCTTTATCGCAATGATCTTTATCTTTCAATTTTGTGGAATCCACACGTTGATCAAACGGATAAATTAGTGGAGTTTTTCAAACGTTTAGGCAAAGCCAAGCAAGAAAAGACAGAAGTTGATGCAGAGTCCATTCGCAAGCTTGAAGATATTACCACAGATCTTATTCAAAATTTAGAGCGTTATGGTGCAAAAAGACTGAGCCTTTATGAACATGAAGGTAATATTTATTCGCAGCAAAGTGAGTTTATCCACCAATTGGTGGGAGGTCGTCGTGAACGTATCCCTCTCACATGGGGGACGATAGCTTCGACTGTTTATTCAGACCGTCTCATTTTTGGGAAAGAGATCATAGAAATACGCACCGAGGCGGAACAACGGTTTGCGGGCATGTTTGGTTGGAAAGAATATCCAGCAAAAACCAGGGTAGGCATGGCGGATGGTTTGCTCACCCTTCCCTTTGAGTTTATCTTCACCCAATCTTTTGTTTTCAAGAGCAAAAACATTGCCAAGCAGATTATGGGGCGCAAACAAAACCAAATGGTCAATGCAGGAGACCGTGCGGGCTCACAAATTATGGAGCTAGATGATGCGCTTGATGATCTTGAATCCAATCGTTTTGTTTTAGGGGAGCATCATTTATCATTGGCAGTTTTTGCTGATACGCCGCAAGAGTTAGCGGATAATCTTGCCAAAGCGCGTTCTCGTCTCACAGATGGTGGGGCTGTGATTGCGCGGGAAGATTTAGGGTTAGCAGCAGCTTGGTGGGCACAATTGCCTGGCAATTATGCTTATCGCACCCGCTCTGGTGCAATAACAAGCCGCAATTATGCAGCGCTTTCTCCATTTCATTCTTTTCCGGTTGGGAAAATAGATGGCAATGTGTGGGGACCAGCGGTAGCCTTGATGAAAACCTCTGCTGGTTCACCGTTTTATTTTAACTTTCACTTTGGTGATTTAGGCAATACGTTTGTTTGTGGTCCCTCTGGTTCTGGGAAAACGGTTATTGTCAATTTTCTTTTAGCACAACTTCAAAAGCATGATCCCAATATGGTCTTTTTTGACAAAGATCGGGGTGCAGAACTTTTTGTCAGAGCGGGTGGCGGCACTTATATGCCCTTGAAGAATGGTAGACCGACAGGCATAGCACCGCTAAAAGGCTTAGACTATAACAATCCAGCAGATAGAGTTTTTTTACGCCAATGGATTATAAAGCTTGTTTCGTCTGAAGATCAAAAGATCAGTGAATCAGAAAGACAAGACATCACGGCAGCTGTTGAGCAGCTTGCCTTGTTGCCAAAAGAACAACGGACAATCTCGGCCTTACAAATGTTTTTTGACACCACGCACAGGGAGGGGATATCGGGCCGTTTAGAAAGATGGTGTAAAGGCAATGCCTTAGGGTGGGTTTTTGACAATCCTGATGACGACATTGGCATTGATGCAAAATTTATTGGTTATGACATGACGGATTTTTTAGACAATAATGAAATTCGTCCACCCTTGATGATGTATCTTTTTCATAGGATTTTATCTCTGATTGATGGGCGTCGTATTATCATTGTCATTGATGAATTTTGGAAAGCCTTAGAGGATGATTCCTTTAAAGCCTTTGCGCAAGACAGGCTGAAAACTATCCGTAAACAAAATGGTTTGATGTTGTTTGCAACACAATCTCCCAAAGATGCGATCAATTCGACCATTGCTCACACCATTATAGAGCAATGTCCAACACAGATTTATTTTCCCAATCAAAAGGGCAATCATGGGGATTATGTAGAAGGTTTTAAATTATCGGACAGAGAATTTAACCTGATACAATCAGAATTAAGCCGTGAGTCACGGCGTTTTCTCATCAAACAAGGGCAAAGTTCAGTTGTAGCAGAGCTAAATTTACGCGGCTTTGATGATGAAATAGCCATTTTAAGTGGCACCACCAAGAATATTGAACTCCTAGAGACCATTATGGATGAAGTTGGACAATCTCCAGAAAAATGGCTTCCTATTTTTCAAGAAAGGTCAAAGAAATGAAAAAACTTTTATTGGCAACAGCCGTCTATGCAGCTTCATTTGGCTTTCAAACAAATGCCTTCGCACAAATGCCTACATTCGATTTACAATCTTTTACGCAAGGGGGAAAGCAACTTGAACAATTGAAGCAACAAGTTGATAAAGCAAAACAACAAATTCAACAAGGCAAACAACAGCTTGAGCAATTAAAGAGCCAGCTCGATCAAGCGAAACAATTATATAACTCCTTAAATGTCAAGCCTGACATCTCGGGATTGAAAGACATGTTTAACAAGCAAGGGAGCAGTGGCGCCCTCCCTTCAGATTTCAACCACTTTCAACAATCAATGGGCAGTGGCGGTGGCGGTGGCGGCGGCGGTGGCAGCAAAAACGCGCAAAAATGGCAAGAAGAACTTAAATACAAAGAGCCCTCAGGCGGAGCAGACTCAAAAGAAGCAGTAGATGCTTTTTACGCAGAGGAAGTGAAAAAAGCTGAACAGCGCGTAGTAGGACAAGCAGCCAAAGGCCAAGACGTCTACGAAGAAGCCAGTGAAACACAAAAAAACATTACCAAGCTTCTTGACGAACTTGGAAGTACTGAAGATGCGGGTAAAATTCAAGGCATTCAAGCACAACTAGAAGCGATACAAGCAAAACTCCAAACACAAGTCCTTCAAATGCAAGCCGCCGCAATGATTCAACAAGCAGAAGAAAAAGCGGCAGAAAGACGTGAAATAGAAGAATTTAAAGCACGAACCAAAGCTTTAGCCCAAAAACTGCGTGGTCAATAAACGAGAAAAAAGAGGGGCTTGAATATGAACAAGATCATCATAACAACATTGCTACTTTGCACAGGGCTCATCACAGCTGGTTGTGAAAAAACCTACAGCGTAGAAGAACTTAAAAAAAATAAAAAACTGATGGAAGAAGTATTAGTGAAATGTTTGACGTCAGGGGATTTGAATTCGAAAAATTGTAAAAATGCAGAGCAAGCTGAATTTGAAACCCGTAAAAAATGGGGAGGCTTTGGCTCAACAAATGACGATAAACAAGAATCCAAAAAACAACAGGACAGTCATTAATCATGAATAAAGTTCTCATAACAACATTGCTACTTTGCACAGGGCTCATCACAGCTGGATGTGAAAAAACCTACAGCGTAGAAGAACTTAAAAAAAATAAAAAACTGATGGAAGAAGTATTAGTGAAATGTTTGACGTCAGGGGATTTGAATTCGAAAAATTGTAAAAATGCAGAGCAAGCTGAATTTGAAACCCGTAAAAAATGGAGAGGCTTTGGCTCAACAAATGACGATAAACAAGAATCTGAAAAGAAACAGGACAATAAATCATGAATAAAGTTCTCGTAACAACATTGCTGCTTTGCACAGGGCTCATCACAGCTGGCTGTGAAAAAACTTACAGCGTCGCAGAATTTAAAAAAAATGAAAAATTGATGGAAGAATGGGGAGCAAGATGTGGATGGTCAGGAACTTCAAAAAATTGTGAAAACCTAAGAGTAGCAGCTTTAGAACTTGAAAAGGAACGTCGGAAAAAAGCTGAAGAAGAAAACCGTAAACTAGATGAAAAATTTAAAGCTGAACACAAAGCTTGGATTGAAAAAATGAGAGCTGAGAATGAAAAATTCCGAGCCGAACAAGAAGCAAAGCGACGCGCTGAAGAACAACAAGAAGCAAAAGAGCGCGCTGAAGAAGAACAAAAAGCAAAAGAACAAGCCGAAAGAGAAGCAGAAGAGCGCGCTAAACAACAACAGGACAGTCATTAATCATGAATAAAGTTCTCATAACAACATTGCTACTTGGCACTGGAATTATCGCTGCTGGCTGTGAAAAAACCTATAGCGTCGCAGAATTTAAAAAAGATGAAAAATTACGCCTAGAGTGGGATGCGAAATGTGGATTCGCAGGAACTTCAAAGAATTGTGAAAACATGCGGTTAGCATTTTTAGAACTTCAGAAAGAATATGAAGCAAAAGCAGCAGAAAGAGCCCGTGAAGATGATGAAAAGTTTCAAAAAATGATTAGAGATTCCGAAGCCGAAATGAGAGCCAGACTTCAAAAAATGGAGGCTCATACTAAAAAAAAATTAGAAGAACAAAGAGCAAAACGACGTGCTGAGGAAGAACAAGAAGCAAAAGAGCGGGCGGCAGAAGAACAACAAAATAACCATTAAGACATAATGAAGAGCGGAGCATCTCAATGGCAGTAGAAAGCAAAGGCATCTTTACTGATATAGATAATATGTTGATGAATCCCATTACAAAAATAATGGATAGCACCATTACACATCGCTATTGCGCTTTAGCTGCTCAACTTAAAGAACCTTACAGACTATACAATAGATTTATGGCAAGATTATGTCGCTGCTCTAGATTTATCATCACTGGTTATAAAAAACCGATAACACAAGCAGAATTTAAAGATTGTGCTCAAAACTTGTAAAACTGAAAGAAAGAAGGGGAAATATCTATGAATAAAGTTCTCATAACAACATTGCTACTTGGCACTGGAATTATCGCTGCTGGATGTGAAAAAACCTATAGCGTCGCTGAATTTAAAAAAGATGAAAAATTACGCCTAGAGTGGGATGCGAAATGTGGATTTGCAGGAACTTCAAAAAATTGTGAAAACATGCGGTTAGCATTTTTAGAACTTCAGAAAGAATATGAAGCAAAAGCTGAAGAAAGAGAGCGTGAAGATGACGAACGTTATCGTAAAGCAATGGAAAAAGCTAAAGCTGAACAAGACGCCAGGATTGAAAAAATGAGAGCAGAGAATAAAAAATTCCGAGCTGAACAAGAAGCAAAAGAACGCGCTGAAGAAGAACGAAGAGCAAAAGAGCGCGCGGCAGAAGAACAACAAAATAACCATTAAGACATAATGAAGAGCGGAGCATCTCAATGGCAGTAGAAAGCAAAGGCATATTCACTAAGATAGACAATATGTTGATGGATCCCCTTACAAAGACAATGGATAGCACCATTACACATCGCTATTGCGCTTTAGCTGCTCAACTTAAAGAGTTTTGTGCATTCTATAATATATTTATGGCAACATTATGTCTGTGCTCTAGATTTATCATCACTGGTTATAAAAACCGATAACACAAGCAGAATTTAAAGATTGTGCTCAAAACTTGTAAAACTGAAAGGAAAAAGGGGAAATATCTATGAATAAAGTTCTCATAACAACATTGCTACTTTGCACAGGGCTCATCACCGCTGGCTGTGAAAAAACCTATAGCGTCGCAGAATTTAAAAAAGATGAAAAATTACGCCTAGAGTGGGATGCGAAATGTGGATTTGCAGGAACTTCAAAAAATTGTGAAAACATGCGGTTAGCATTTTTAGAACTTCAGAAAGAATATGAAGCAAAAGCAGCAGAAAGAAGCCGTAAAATTGAAGAAGAAAATCGCAAAATAGATGAAAAGTTTCAAGCTGAACAAAAAGCTTGGATTGAAAAAATGAGAGCTAATACTCAAAAAATACTCGAAAAACAAAGAGCGGAAACACGCGCTGAAGAAGAACGAAGAGCAAAAGAGCGCGCGGCAAAACAACAACAAAATAACCATTAAGACATAATGAAGAGCGGAGCATCTCAATGGCAATAGTAACCAAAGGTGTATTTACTTGGATAGATAATACTGTAATGCATTCCCTTACAAAGACAATGGATAGCACCATTACACATCGCTATTGCGCTTTAGCTGCTCAACTTAAAAAGCTTTGTGCACTTTATAATAGATTTATGGCAACATTATGTCTCTGCCCTAGATTTATCATCACTGGTTATAAAAAACCGATAACACAAGCAGAATTTAAAGATTGTGCTCAAACCTCAAAAACTGAAAGAAAGAAGGGGAATATCTATGAATAAAGTTCTCATAACAACATTGCTACTTGGCACTGGAATTATCACAGCTGGCTGTGAAAAAACTTACAGCGTCGCTGAATTTAAAAAAGATGAAAAATTACGCCTAGAGTGGGATGCGAAATGTGGATTTGCAGGAACTTCAAAAAATTGTGAAAACATGCGGTTAGCATTTTTAGAACTTCAGAAAGAGTATGAAGCAAAAGCAGCAGAAAGAGAGCGTCAAGCGGAAGAGAACCTTCATGAAGCATTTAAAAAAGCTAGAGCTAAAATAATGTCCGATCTTGAAAAAAGAGAAGCTGAATATCAAAAAAGGCAAGCTGAAGAAGAACAAAAAGCAAAAGAGCGCGCTGAACAACAACAAAATAATGATTAAATTATAAAAATACACAATGAACAGTGGAGCATCTAAATGGCAGTAGAAAGCAACGGCATATTTACTGAAATAGACAATATGTTAATGGAGCCACTTACAAAGACAATGGATAACGCCATTAAGCATCTTTCATCAAGCTTAGGTGCTCCGCTTAAGCTGTCTTGTACAATTTACATTATATTTATGGGCTACAATATCATCTATGGGCGCTCTTCCATGCCCTTATGGGAATTTATAGTGACAACTTTCAAACTCGGCATCATTGTTTCACTTGCCACAAACGCTGCTCTTTATAATGAGTGGGTCAGTGGGATATTTTTCCATGATCTGCCAAATGCCATTTCAAATGTCACACAAGGAGCACATGTGGATCGAAATGTATGGGACAATATGATAAACAAAGCTGGAGCACAGGTTTTGGACGCAGCAAACCAGTACACAGGTCTGACTCAAATGGGGATGTTTATTGCGACATGGATTGCTGGTTTTATCTGCCTAGTTGCTGCTATCTTATTTTGTCTAGTCGGTTTTGTTGTTTCATTATTTGCTAAATTGGGTTTGTTTCTTGTCCTATCAATAGGACCACTCTTCATAAGCCTCTATATATTTTCCTCAACCAGAAAATTCACAGAAGCATGGTTAGGGCAAGTTGCAAACTTCATCATTTTATATGTGTTAGTCGTGCTGCTTGGTGGTTTATATGTTAACATTTCAATGAACGTTTTTTCAGGAGATATTAAAAATATCTTCACTACTTTAATTCAGTTCTTGGTTGTTGGTATTGGTGGTATTCACCTTTTCCTCAGACTCCCTGATATCGCATCAGCTTTAGCCTCTGGGGGAGCCTCCCTTACAGGATCAGGACCAGTTGCTAAAGCAACGGCTCAACTAACAGGTAAAGCTGCTAAAGCAACAGCCAACACGATAGCAAAGGGCATTAAAAAATTAGCATCACTATTAAAATAAAAAACTAGCATCACTATTAGCAAAGGTCTAAGTTCAAATGCGGGAATTTAAAAAAATTGGGATTATCTTACCATTTCTCTTTCTCAGTGGCTGTGTGTCTTCACCAAACACACTGAAGTCACTCCCAAAGTGTGATGGATATTCTAAACGTCCACTCAACAGATCAATGTGGAATTGGGAAGGGAAAAAACCCACGCCCACACCCATTATCATCAGTAACAACACCCCTTCACCCCTAAAAGAAGGCAAGCTGGAAATGCTTCTGGCACAAAAATTAACGGATGGAGAAATCAAATCTTACAAAAATTGCGGGCAAAAAGCATGAAAGAAAAAGACATAGAACAATACATCGCTGAAGCGCGCTCGTTCGATCAAGATCGCATGCTCGCCTCACGCCGCACCACGCGCGCCTCGCTTGCCATTGCCGGCATCGCGGTTGCTGTTGCAATAATGTCTTCTCTCGCGGTCATCACCCTCACACCCCTTAAAACCGTGGAACCTTTTGTCATCCGTGTGGACAACTCAACCGGCATTGTTGAAGTTGTGGAAGCCTTAAAAGAAGGTCCCACCAATGTCGACGAAGCAATCACACGCTACTTTGCTGCAAAATATGTCCGCTCCCGTGAAGGCTTCACCACAGAAGAAACACAACACAATTTCCAAACCGTCTCTCTCCTCTCTTCTTCTGAAGAACAGGAAAGATTTGCCAGCTGGTATGGAGCAAGAAATCCCCAAAGTCCTCAAATTCTCTATAAACACGCCGCCGTTACAATAACAATAAAATCAATCTCCTTTATCAATGACGATGTCGCCCAAGTGCGTTACTACAAAACCATTCACGACAAAGACAACAACAAAGAATTCATCACCCACTGGGTTGCAACACTTACCTTTGAATACATCAATGCCCCTATCTCTGTCCAAAACCGTTTGATAAATCCTCTAGGGTTTATTGTTAATGAATATAGAACCGATCCGGAAGTGGTCAACTGATCATGACAAAAAAAATTCTTTTTCTCATTCTTAACATCGCTATTACCCTTTCTCCTATACCGATAAGCCATGCCAGTATTTTTCCCACCCGTGCGCCAAGCGATAGCCGCATTCGCTTTATCAACTATGATGCCTATAATGTCACAAAAATTATTGGCTCCATACGCTCATCGGTACAAATAGAATTTTCTCCCAATGAAGAAATTGCCCATGTGGCAATTGGCAACAGCGTTGCATGGGAAGTCGCCCCCGCTGGCAATATTCTTTTCCTCAAAGCGCGGGAAGTCCAACCCATTACCAATCTCCAAGTCGTCACCACAAAGCTTGATGGCTCAAAGCGCTCCTATCAATTTGAACTGATGGTCAAAGATGGAGAAATTTCATCTGGACAAGAAACATATTTCCTTGTGAAATTTCGCTACCCACAAGAAGAAGCAGAACAAAGAAGACTCGCAGCCCTTATGCGACAAGAAAAACAACAAGCCCAGCGTATCGATAATGTCTTCAACGCTTCTGAAACCTACGGACCACGCAATTGGGCTTACACCGCTCAAGGATCGAGCGTGCTCGAACCCTCCTCCGTTTATGACAATGGCAAAACCACAACATTTACATTCCCAGACAACCAAGAAATCCCTGCCATTTACATTGTCAGCAATGACGGTACAGAATCGCTGGTTCCCAAAACCACAAGAGGCAACATGGTTATTGTCCATGCCATTAGCGCACGCTTCACCCTAAGACAGGGAAAAAACGTCCTATGCGTCTTTAACGAAGCCTATCAACCAAAAGGCACAAATCCAAATACCGGAACAACCTCACCATCTGTTGAACGTAAAGTTGCATCAGATCTTTAAATAAGCGGGAATTGAAGGGGACAACACATGAGTGATAAACCAATCATCGAAGATCGCGGATCTATTGGGGATGGCAAAAACAATAGTGCCAAAACCGCCGGCAAAAAAATAGTTGTCGCAATCGCCTGTATAGGAATCTGCGGCTATGTGCTCTGGAACATCTTATCCACCCCCACAGAACAAAAAGACACCGCAAAAGCTCATAAAAAACAAGCACAAAACTTTCACAATTCCCTCGCCCCTTTAGAGCTCGTCCCCTCTGACCCGCGCGCCAACATAGCGCCAATAACCTTACCACCCCCACAACCACTCGCACAAGAACCCAAAAAAGATGACCCACTACTTGATGCCGCAAGACGCGCCCCTGTTCTCGCTTTTGCCAAAGGCTCTAAATCGCAATTAAAAGACATCGTCAACACCACTCTCAACCCCCTTGAAAAATTCCATGCCCTTGAAAATCTCGCGAATGCGCAAAATTCTCCTGCCCTTCAAAACACACAAAATTTTGCAACCCTTTTAAAACCCACCACAACAGAAGAAACAAAAGCAAAACTCATCGGCAATAGAAACTTTATCATTGCCATGGGAACCTCTATCCCCTGTATCTTAGAAACGGCATTAAACAGCGACCAACCAGGCTTTGCAAGCTGCATCATCAACCGTGATATCCTCTCTGACAATGGGCGCGTCGTTTTGCTTGATAAAGGAACCCAAGTCGTTGGAGAATACCGCGGTGGAATAAAACAAGGTCAATCTCGCCTCTTTGTGCTCTGGACAAGAGCAAAAACCCCAACCGGTGTTATCATTCCCCTTGCCTCTCCAGCAACCGACAGTTTAGGCAGAGCCGGTTTTGATGGCAACATCAACACCCATTGGTGGGAACGCTTTGGCTCTTCCCTTTTACTCACCGTTATTGATGGTGCCACAACCGCCCTAACAAATAAAACAAAAAACAATTCCAACGCAGGTGCCAACAATGCTGGAGGCGGTGGTTTTGAAGGCGCAAACAACACTGGAAAAGAAGCCGCCAATATTGCCCTTGAAAATCAAATCAACATCCCCCCTACCCTAGAAAAATTTCAAGGCGAACTCGTCAACATCTTTGTAGCAAGAGATCTCGATTTTTCATCTGTCTATAAACTAGTCGTAAAGAGCAAAAGAAACCGCTCTACTACCAGCTATTCCTTTTTTCATTAAGCCAATAAAGTCACATTATGCCCTCAGCAAAAAATGCAGAACGCGCCTCTATCGTTTTAACAAAATTAAAGATCTTAGATGACTTCCTTAATGATGAAAATTTATTTGAAATTGTCATCAATCGCCCCGGCGAAGTAATCGTTGAGGGTCCCAATGGTTGGCAAACCCACATCGTAAAAGAACTAACCTACAGCGAACTAGAAGGGATTGCAAAAGTTGTTGCTGCCTACACAACACAAAAAATCAGTGTAGAAAACCCCGTTCTCTCCGCAACACTGCCAAACAACGAACGCATACAAATTGTTATGCCTCCAGCAGTTGCTGCCAATACCATTAGCATGACCATTCGTAAACCTTCATCACGCACTTTTTCTCTTGAAAGTTTACATGAAAACAATCTGTTTTCTGTTGCCCAAAACACCAGTTTCACACCCACACAACAAATGACAGAACGGTTATCCGAACTCTCTGATACAGACAAAGAGCTAACAGATCTCTTTATCGCTAAAGATTTTTGCACCTTTTTAGAACGCGCCGTTATTACACAACAAAATATCTTAATATCGGGCAAAACCGGTTCTGGTAAAACAACCCTCTCCAAAGCTTTAATTGCAAAAATCCCTGACTATGAACGAATTCTCACCATTGAAGACACGCCAGAACTTGTCGTTCCGCACGCCAACAAAGTCCAACTTTTTTATTCAAAAGATAACCAAGGCTTAGCAAAAGCAGGCGCAAAAGAACTGCTTGAATCAGGCTTACGCATGCGCCCCGACAGAATCCTTCTACAAGAGCTGCGTGATGGTACAGCCTTTTACTATATCCGTAATGTCAACTCTGGTCACCCAGGCTCCATTACAACCGTCCACGCCTCAACAGCACTTGCAGCCTTCGAACAAATGACCCTTCTTGTCAAAGAAAGTGACGGTGGTGGTAATTTAGCACGCGATGATATCCGCGGCTTATTAATCTCGATGATTGATGTCATCATCCAATGCAAACGCCTCGAAGGAAAATTTCGTGTAACAGAAATCTATTACGACCCCTTCAAACGCCGTGATGCTTTCTAAAAAAACGCGACCCTCACACCCCTTTTATACCAATAGAGCTTTCTTAAAAACACGATTATAAGCCGCGGATATCATCGCGTGCTAAATTACCACCATAGCTTCAAGTTCATTTTCAATGAATTGAAAGCAAAAAACAAAAAGAAGTAAAAATATCATCCCCATTCCCAATCACGCATGCGCCCCACAAAAAAACCACAACGTGCCGAAAATGATATCTATAACCCAATATTTTTTCTGATTTTTTTGACATCAACATTTGCAGGAATATAGATACCAAATTTCGTATCCACTTCACCTTTAGCTTCAGACAAAAGCTTCACAAACACCTTTTAATATAAGAGGTCCTGCTTTATTTGCCTTATCCATTATTATTCTTTTCGATATTCATCGAGAAGCGCAGTTAAATTTTTCTTCCACGCATTCCTCTCTGATTTTATCAAATTGCCTCAAGATAATTGACTGTACACATCTTCGATCAACACCGAAATATTTTGACCACCAAAAAAGGGTATAACCCTATATCTCCCACTTTTACCCCTTATGCTTTAAAACCTAACTTTCCTTGGCTTCCCCTCCCGTACCTTCCATAAAATCACCAGCATCTGGATGAGTAGCAATAAAAGAAACAATATCAAATAATTCTTCAAGCGATATGCCTTCTTCTTTTGCAGAAATTCAATAAGCTGCCGTTTCAATCACGGTTTGCATACATCATTCAATATACGGAAAACACCCATAACGATAATGATGTAAATGAAAAGCTAATTTGAAGTGAATGATCAGAAATATCAAATATCCAAATGATGAAACAAATCTTACCTATCTTTAGCAATACATATCTCTTAACCCTTGTCACTTTTCTCAAAAGTTTTAAGCGTTTCCACATTAGGAATATACATATCAAATGGCAATCCCTTTTCATAAACAACTTTTGTCAAAGCAATACGGATGAAATCAGACACCGTAAGTCCTAAATTTGCTAATATTTCACCGGATTTTTTTAACGCCCTATCTACGCAGGCACATACAACATCTTTTGTCACACCTATATTAAACACCTTTTGAGTACCTCTCTTTTGTCATATCGCTTAATAGGGCTTATACAGCATAAGGCTTTATCCTTGCCCTCACCGTATCATATCTATTGATCTTGCACGCGCTATTGCGTTGATTTTCTCCTGTTGTCTCTGTTGCAAAAATTTAACCGCCATTTGAAACTCTTTTATGCAATCTTTATCATGAGACTGTTCTTTGGGGACCACTTTTGATAAATCAAAACCATATTTATGAATGGCATCATGTCCAAAACGTTTATCTAAAGCACTTTGTAGCTTTAAAAACTCTTGATTGATCTGCTCTGGTATCTTTGAATAACTATCACGACCAGCTTCAACATTTTTCATAAAAGTCACTGCTTCTTGTGAAAGCGAGGGGACTTCAACTTTCAATCGCTCACGCTCCCGCGTAAAACTATCCATATGTCTCTCATAAGAATTCTTATAAAAGGATTGAAGCGCTCTCATAGTAGAGACAGCAAGAGGAACATTGTAAAGCGCTTCTTTTCGTTCTTTTCCTGTAGCCTTCAATTTATCGATAAAACGATCTGATCCACGCAGTTCTCCTGCTCTATCAGGTTCCCTTTCCAAAATATCAGATAATTTATCGCCTTTACCTGCTAAAATCGTTTGCTCAATCCTAAGCGCAGCCTCTTGTGGATCTCTATAAATAAATGCTAAACGACTGTTTAACTCCTTAAACATATTAACATAAGATTTTTCATTCCTAAGAGCGCTGAGCACCTTCTGTTCTAGATTAGAGTTATCCGTATAAGCAGCAAGGTATGGAGCTTTTTCTGTTGCTTTTAACGTAGCATTAACATCCCTTTGCGATTGCTCAACTTCAAGTTCTTCTTTTTGAAGTCTGCTAAAAGCTGTCTTTTCTCTATCCCAAAGGGTTTCAATCTTCTCTTTTTGTTGTTCCAAGCACTCTTTATTAAGATCAATGCAAAAAGCAATATTTTTGCCAATACCTTGAGAAACATCATCCCTTTTATTTTCTGTAAACTTGGTAAGGTTCTTATAGATGAGTGCAGACAGATATTCTGAATTACCAAAATGTGCTTCAATTGACGCACGTGTCATTTCTTGTCGCTCAATACCCTTCCAGTTGATACGATAACCAGCTTCACAAGCAAGTTGCACCATAAATTCGCGCTGAGTGCGCCCATTCCCCTCTCGAAACGGATGCAACGCATTCAACTCGCCCATGTAATACCCAGCCCTTTGGCTAAAGTCATAAGCGCCAAGACCACGCAGATACTGTTCTTTTGCAAGCTTTTGTGTAATCTTCGGTGCATAACTTTCAATCTGATTATAACTAGCAAACATACTATTGCCTTTGGCAATATCCACTAAACGAACTTGTCCCGCGCCATTCATATATGTCACCAAACAGTCTTCTATGAATCTCTTTCATGTAATTCAGATCAAACTTACCACCAATAGGAGTATGTACAAATTCGAAAGATTTTACATAAGAAATCGTAGATTCTACACGCTGCAGTGTGGCTTTGTCTTTAATACCAAGCCGATTATACATCACACCAGTTTCATGATCAGTATAAGGATCACCGCTCCCCTTATACTTCCCCACGTTTTACCCGCTCCATATAATCTTTGATGATATCACTTATTTCAAGCTCTCCAATAATAACACGTTCCATTTGCTCAACGACTTTTGGATCTGGCTCTAATCCCTCTAAACGTTGGCTTGCCAATGCATTTTTAGCAGCAAAGCGACGCAGCTTAATTTCCTCTTCACTCAACATATAAAACCTTCCTTTGCTTATATTTATTATAGCCAAGCAGACTATAGAAACAAGATTTTATTGCCTTATCTTACCGTGTCACATCTTTTGCCTTTATCCGCGCTATCGCATTATTTTGCTCTTCCACATGTCTTTGTTGCAAAAATTTAACAACCATTTGAAGCTCTTTTATGCGTTCTTTATCATGAGACTGTTGTTAAAAAATTGCTTTTGATAAATCATAGTTTGTTTGCATAGCAAGCCAAGCACGTGCTGTGCTTACACCAGACATTTCAAGCCTAATAGCAAGATTAGCACTCATAGCGGCTTTTCCATTTAAAACTCTAGAAAGTGCTCCACGAGATATACCAAGCCACTCTGCTGCTTCATTAACGGATAAACCAAGCTCTTTGATCACATCTTCACGCAATAACTCACCAGGATGTGAAGGATTCTTCATCATTATTTAGATCTCCTTTTTGATGATAATTTAGATAATCAACCATTTCGACATCTATGCTATCAAAGCGAAATATTACACGACAATTTCCATTTACAGTAATTGACCAATAATCCTTGAAATCGCCTTTTAGCAGATGTAATCAAAAAGACGGATAACTCAAATCTTTTGGCGATACATCTACTTCAAGAGCACCTAGAATACGCTTTAATTTTTGAGCATGGGCGGTTCTAACCCCTTTAGTCGTACCAGTATTACAAAAAGCTTCAATTCTTTTATGTTTAAATCCTAAGATCATAAATTAATATAGCGTGTAACACTACAAGATACAAAAAACGTTCATAATTTTTATACCACAGGGCTTTTTTTACTTTATAAACATTAGAACTGTCGTGAAAAAATTGCTCATTCTCATCTCTTTCTAATTATTCTACTCATTATTAGAAAAGTATAAGTTCATAATTAGGAGGAGCTAAACGTAATAGGAGCGCATCATATCCCCAATTGGCAGCTGCACTTAGAAACATAACGACGATATAACCAATAGCCATTGCTGTTTGATGTTCATAAGGATCTGCCCCTGCTGTATATCCAGCAAAAAGAATGAATAACAATAATAAACTCCCCCTAAACTCTGTTAAAATAATAACTGGTTTACGAATAAGTAAAAGAAAAAGGAAAATCAAAAAAGGTATATTTTAAATATCTTACGAACTATAGAACACTCTACGCGTTATATTTATTAGAACTCTATTTTTCTCTTTTTTATTTAATTGATTAGTAGATAGAATATCCATTACCGTTATTACATCACTCACATAGTTAATAATCACAACTTTTGTAATTGCCAAAATCCCACATTACAATAAGATCTTTATCAAAAGATAATCTGATAATTTTCTCAAAAAATTCAAGATTCCTCAAGTGCAGTACCCATGCGTACATCATGATGAATAATAACATCCATCAACTCTGTCACGACTGTGTCCAATACTTCTCGTGCATCGCCTTCAGCCATAAGGCGGATAACCGGCTCAGTTCCAGAAGCACGGATCACCAGCCGTGCCTCTTTTCCCAACCGCTTCTCTGCTTGATCAATGGCCGCTTTGACCGGATTTTTTTTCAAAACATTTTTATTTTTAATCGTTACATTTTTTAAAATTTGCGGTACAGGTTCAAACCGTTTACACAATTGGCTCATAGGACTTTGACTTTCCTTCATACAGGCTAAAATCTGCAATGCAGCCACCAAGCCATCACCCGTTGTACCAAAATCACTGAGCACAATATGCCCAGAAGCCTCACCACCAACATTATATCCCTTTTGGCGCATGGCATCGACAACATAACGATCTCCAACATTTGTCCTTACAAGGTGCAATCCTTTACTGTGCAAGAAACGCTCCAGTCCAAGATTTGACATAATCGTTGTGACAACACCATTGCGCCGTAATCGTCCCATTTTATGCCAATTTTCAGCAATTACAGCAATCAACTGATCTCCATCAACCGTTTGTGCTTTTTCATCAACAATAAGAACACGATCTCCATCTCCATCAAGAGCAATCCCCACATCAGCACGCACTTCATGCACTTTTCGTTTTAAAGAGCTTAAATCGGTTGATCCACATTTTTGATTAATATTGGTACCATTGGGCTCATCATGAATAGCAAAAACCTCAGCCCCCAATTCCCATAAAGCACGGGGAGCAGCTTTATAAGCAGCCCCATTGGCACAATCCACAACAATACGCAAAGCATCTAAGCGAACATCACGCGGCAAGGTTCGTTTGGCATATTCAATATAACGATAAATATCCCCCTCAACCCGCTTTGCATAACCAATTTCAGCAGAACTTGCTAAAGACTTTGAAAGATCTGTATCGATCAATTGTTCAATTTTAGCTTCCATATCATCTGAAAGTTTAAAACCATCAGGACCAAAAAGTTTAATGCCATTATCATAGAACGGATTATGAGAAGCAGAAATCATCACCCCAAGATCCGCTCGCAAAGAGCGGCAAAGCATTGCAACAGCAGGTGTTGGCACTGGACCCAATAAAAAAGCTTCCATCCCCGCAGAAGTCAACCCTGAAACCAAAGCATTTTCCAACATATAGCCAGATAATCGTGTATCCTTACCAATCACCACACGACGTGATTGATGTTGTGAGCGGAATAAAACCCCTACAGCCATCCCCACCTTCATGGCAAAATCGGGTGTCATAGGAAATGAATTGGCTTTCCCCCGAATCCCATCTGTACCAAAATATTTTTGCACCATGCCTCTTTCCTTTAATATATAATTCTTCCCTTGGCTTTTCTTTAAAACCCTAACAAGCCCCCTTGGTACAATAGTCCCCTCCCCATATAAAATCAGATCATTGATCTAAACCTTCATGCATTTAGACAATCAAGAATCCTATTCATCATCTACACATCTAAACCCCTCTCAACCCATTATGTTCACACCCTCACACATAAAAGCAATAGTATCTCCTCAAAATGCTTTACACATCTCCTGAACACAACCAAAGGATAATCTCACACATTTGCTAAACCCGTAAAAAACCCCAGCACCTAACCTCTAACCTTATCAAATCCGTAAGGAAATCTATCGCCAACCTCACACCTTGCTAAATCAGTAAAGGAAAATACCACCTCGCCTTATCGCCTGCTAAAACTGTCATCATACAACAGCTTTGCTTAATTTTTTGCTTCCATATTTTTGCAAATATTACATTAAAGGCGCAAGCTTTGCTTGCGCCTTTCTCAAAGAATTTAGAAGTTTTCCTAAAACATCGTTACTCAAGCGTTATTAAGCAGTTCTTATTTTTCTTTATCATCTCCCGCAGTACTGGGCTTCTTTTCAGCATTACTTTTAGAGCGGTTGACTGATTTTGTGGTACCTTTTGTGCTTTGCGCTTTTTTCTCAGTCTCATCCGATCGGACTTCATTAGACTGAGCCTCCTTAGGCTCAACATTACCGGATTTTGCTGTTTTTTTCCCAACAACTCCCTCTGCTTTGTCTGCCTCTAGTTTACTGATCTCTACTTTATGAGGCGCTGTGTTAGCGTTTTTTTCATCTTCCACTGTTGTCTCTGTCTTCATTTTTCCAGTTTTTGGAACAGAAGATCCCCGTGGCGCAGCATTCTCATCTTTCTGTGTGCGTGAAGGAGGCTTTCCTGCAATAACTTCGTTAATTTCAGCTCCCGTTAAAGTCTCATATTCCAACAAACCTTGTGCCAAAGCAAACCATTCTTTTCTTTTTGTTTTCAAAATGTTAGTCGCATTTTTATAGGCATCATCAATAAGCTTACGCACTTCCATATCAATCATGCGCGCTGTTTCTTCAGAGACATTTTGTGTTCGCGCAACAGAATGACCCAAAAAGACTTCATCTTGGTTATCGCCATAAGCTACATTTCCAAGCAGATCAGAAAATCCCCACCGTGTGATCATTGCGCGTGCTAGTTTAGTTGCTTGCTCAATATCAGAAGAAGCACCGGATGTGATATTTTCCTTTCCAAACTTTAATTCTTCAGCCACACGTCCACCCATCATAATGGCCAAACGAGAAATCATCCACCGATAACTCATGGAATAGCGGTCGCCTTCAGGCAATTGCATCACCATTCCCAATGCTCTTCCCCTTGGAACGATTGTTGCTTTGTGGACAGGATCAGCAACTGGCACATTAAGAGCCACAATAGCATGCCCTGCTTCGTGATAAGCAGTGAGTTCTTTTTCCTCTTGTGTCATAGCAGTTGAACGACGTTCAGCCCCCATCATCACCTTATCTTTGGCATCTTCGAATTCTTGCATCGTGACAACTCTTTTATTACGGCTCGCAGCCATAAGAGCAGCTTCATTGACCAAATTCATCAGGTCTGCACCGGAAAATCCTGGTGTTCCCCTTGCCAAAATTTTCAAATCAACGTTAGGTGCTAAAGGCACGTTGCGCACATGCACTTTCAAGATTTGTTCACGCCCAGAAACATCAGGATTTGGCACAACAACTTGTCGGTCGAAACGCCCTGGTCTTAACAAAGCGGGATCAAGCACATCGGGACGGTTTGTTGCGGCAATAAGAATAATACTTTCATTGGGCTCAAACCCATCCATCTCGACAAGCAACTGATTTAAGGTCTGTTCACGTTCATCGTTTCCACCACCAAGTCCAGCCCCCCGATGACGTCCAACAGCATCGATTTCATCGATAAAAATAATACAAGGTGCATTTTTTTTAGCCTGTTCGAACATATCGCGCACACGGCTCGCCCCAACACCAACAAACATTTCAACAAAATCAGATCCTGAAATGGTAAAGAATGGCACATTGGCTTCACCTGCCACAGAACGTGCTAGCAAAGTTTTACCGGTTCCAGGAGGACCAACAAGCAAAACACCGCGCGGAATACGTCCCCCTAAGCGTTGAAATTTTTGTGGTTCGCGTAAAAATTCAACAATTTCTTGAAGATCTTGCTTTGCTTCTTCAACGCCAGCAACATCTTTAAAGGTAACACGTCCTTGCGCTTCATTAAGCAATTTTGCTTTTGATTTCCCAAATCCCATTGCACCGCGTGATCCATTTTGCATTTGCCGCATAAAAAAGACCCACGCCCCCACGATAATAATAACAGGCAATAAGGAAAAGAGGAGATTGAGGAAAATGCTATTTCCAGAGCTTTCCGGAACAGCTTTAACATTAACGTTTTTGCTTTCCAATTTTTGTATCAAACCTGGATCGCGAGGAGCATAGGTTGAGATAGTTCTATGTTCAATGGTTTGTCCTGTTAATTTTTGACCTTGAATGGTCACAGATTTTAACTCATTATTCTCAACTTTTTGCAAAAATTCAGAATAGGAGACTTCTCCACCACCAGAACGCTGACTATCTCCATTAAAGAGAGAAAACGACACAATCAAAATGAAGGCAATAACTCCCCAAATAAGGAGAGAGCGGTAATTGGAATTCATATTCAGCCCACTTAATCAAATATAGATTTCAAACAGTTCCCCTTAACATATAACCTTGTCAGCCCCTTGCCAAGAGATGAGAAGCTGTTTATTTTCTTTTAGAGTAATTTTCCTTTATCTTTTCACCTTAATATTAAAAAAAGGTTCCACAACATTTACCAAGGCAGCATCTTCTCGTGAAGAAAGCCAATCGAAAGGTGCCATAATACGCTTGATTATAACATGTTTATGAACAACTGCTTGAGAAATCAACTCTGGAATATCATACCCTTTGTGATTTGAGATCATCAGCAGCGATTGTAAAGAGGGAAAATGAGGCTTTTCAAGCTCAAAATCGCTATTTTTTAATAAAAATTTCAGCTGTTCTAAATTTGCGGCTCCAACCTTTATAGCCTCAGATCCATGATTTATGATTTGATAGCGCCCATCCCATATAAAAGTTTTATCTGGCTCAACGATAGCCTCTTTCATATTTCGCCCTTCACGCCACAAAGAAATTCCGTGCTTGTTATATTCAATAACAGAGCCCGCATAAGTAAAACGCTTCTTTTCTGGAGAATCGAGACAGAGTTTTTGAACAAGCATGCTTAATTTCTGATTGGGAAGTAAATAAAATCCCCCTCCCATCAGCACCGCAAAGAGCCCCACCACAAAAGGAAAACTGGAATGTTTCTGTAAAAATAGCGCAGGCTTTGCTATGAAACAACGCCCATGTTGAACAGTAATATCCAGCGCTAAGATCAAATCAGCGATATTTTTCGCTTGTTGACGACGCTGCAATGCGGCTTCATTTATTTTTTGAGCAATATAAGCCAATTTTTCAGGATGAAGAGATTGACGCACGCGCACACGCTCAAATTTGCGATCTTCATTGGTTGGATCATCAATCCATGTTTGTCCTTGTAAGCGTAAATAATTCCGTAATGTTTGGCGTTTTACACCAAGGAGTGGACGAATCAAACGTACTTTTCTATGCAACAACGCTTCACGCGGAATACAGGATAAACCACGCTCATAGAGGAGACCATAGTTTTTTTCGGCAATATTTTTTCTCGTTTCTCTGGCATGATCCTCATCATGTATACCCTCGGCTTCACCGCGCAAAGAACCGGCAAAACCACTGGAATAAACCTCATCACGCATGGCACCAACTTCACCGTGCAACGCACCTCTATTTTTTTGGAGACGTTGATAACGCATTTGATAGGTTTCAACCTGATCATTGAGTGTATGGCCCGTCATAATAACTGATGCACCTTGTTTTTGTGCTTCTTTAACCAAAAGATCATAGCGTGCAACACGAGCACTGGAAGCAATATGCGTCTTTGGTTTTTCGCCTTCCCACCGCACAGCGATATGTTTAATGTGATAAACGCGACAAATTTTCGCAACAGTTTCTGCTTCACGCGTCGATTCTTTACGCAATTGATGATCAACCGTGACAACAATCATTTCTGGAGGAACTGAGAGAGTTTCCAAATGCTCTTTGACCAAAAGCATCAAAGCCAAAGAATCACTCCCCCCTGAGACGGCAAGAATCAACTTCTGACATTGAATAAAATCCGATGTTTTAAAGAGATTTCTTGCCAGTCTAACGCACACCGAAAACGACCTCGCTATTTATTCTGCAGGTTTACAAAAAATAGACTCTAGTGTGTTTTGACGTTTTGATTTTTTCACAAAATGAGCACAATCGTCTTTATTTGGCTCAAGAGCGACCATACTTCTTGCTAATTTCAGCAAAATCTCAGAGGTATAGAGCTTCTTTTTATCTGCATACCATGCGGTAAGATAAACTTGCGCTGCTTCATGATAGCGTTTTTGTCCCAACAAAGATTCAGCCAACCAAAATAAAGCATCATCACTCAAAGAATCTTTTTTGTAACGATTTTGAAAAGCGCAAAAGCTTTTTTCAGCATCAACATAGTTGGCAGAACGAATAAAATCATACCCTTCCTTATACAAAGCTTTAGAAGAAGAAAGATTGTCACTCTGATATGCTTCAATTGGAGCACTTACTTCATGCGCTTTTTTAAAATGTTTAGTGTTTTCATGATCATGGCTCTCCACCTTAGCTTCCACAGCAGCAACCTGTGTCTGATCACCTGCACTATGGTCCTGCTCCATCTCTTCTTTTACAGTCTGAGATTTTTCATCCACAGCGGACTTTTCAAAAGAACAAGAATAAACAGAAGAGGCTTTTTGATCAAAAAGTCCATGAAACTGCTTGTTAACATTTTTTAGATTGTTATGCTCAAGCACCATTCGTATTTTATGCAAAAGCTTATCTAAATCATAATCTTTAAATAAAGCCTGTTGATTCTCTAAAATAATCCCTTGGTGCTCCACAACACTAGCGGCTTTTTCCACCGCGCTAGATGCTGCTTTATCAGCTGCTTCAGGCGCTTTCTTCACTGCATCAATAGCCTTATCAACAGCGTCAGTGGCTTTTTCCTCCACGCTAGATGCCGCTTTATCTGCTGCTTCAGGTGCTGTCTTCACAGCATCAATAGCCTTATTAACAGTGTCAGTGGCTTTTTCCACTACACTAGATGCTGCTTTATCAGCTGCATCAGGTGCTTTCTTCACTGCATCGATAGCCTTATCAACAGCGTCAGTGGCTTTTTCCACCGCACTAGACGCTGCTTTATCAGCTGCTTCAGGTGCTTTCTTCACTGCATCAACAGCCTTATCAACAGCGTCAGTAGCTTTTTCCTCCACGCTAGACGCTGCTTTATCAGCTGCTTCAGGTGCTGTCTTCACTGCATCAATAGCCTTATTAACAGTGTCAGTGGCTTTTTCCACCGCACTAGACGCTGCTTTATCTGCTGCTTCAGGTGCTTTCTTCACTGCATCGACAGCCTTATCAACAGCGTCAGTAGCTTTTTCCACCGCACTAGACGCTGCTTTATCAGCTGCTTCAGGTGCTTTCTTCACTGCATCGATAGCCTTATTAACAGTGTCAGTAGCTTTTTCCACCGCACTAGACGCTGCTTTATCAGCTGCTTCAGGTGCTTTCTTCACAGCATCAACAGCCTTATCAACAGCGTCAGTAGCTTTTTCCTCCGCACTAGATGCTGCTTTATCTGCTGCTTCAGGTGCTGTCTTCACAGCATCAATAGCCTTATCAACAGCGTCAGTAGCTTTTTCCTCCACGCTAGATGCCGCTTTATCTGCTGCTTCAGGTGCTTTCTTCACAGCATCAATAGCCTTATCAACAGCGTCAGTGGCTTTTTCCTCCACGCTAGATGCCGCTTTATCTGCTGCTTCAGGTGCTTTCTTCACAGCATCAATAGCCTTATCAACTGCATCAACTTTATCTGTATCATGTGCAGGATATTCGGAAGCCTTTCGTGCCGCACTTTGAACAAGTGAAGTAGAACAAGCTATGAAAACCGCCATATAAAAGAGTGTTTTCCAATTGATTTTACGATACATTCTTTTTTCCCCTTAAGAGCTCATTGAATAGTTGAAACAAACAATCTTCTTTTTAATGACTATTCATGTCACTCAACGTTGTTACTGCACGTCGATTTTGATTCCAACAGGAAATATCATCACATACTGCTACAGGTCTTTCTTTTCCGTAAGAAATTGTTTGAATCCGTTGTTCAGACACACCTAGAGATACCAAATAGTTTCGCACAGCAACAGCGCGGCGCTGTCCAAGTGCCAAGTTATATTCACGTGTTCCCCTCTCATCAGCATGACCTTCGATCATAATAGAATAATAAGGATAATGAAGCAACCATTCTGCTTGGCGCGTTAAAATACGTTCAGCATCAGCATCAAGTGAAGAAGAATCGAGACCAAAAAACACGCGATCACCCACATTAACCGTAAATTCTTGTCCTGAGCCTGGTGACACCTGGTTCAAACCAGCATCATTCATATAAGCGCCATTCATACCGTTAAGTGCACCGACATTTTTTTTGCCACACCCACCCAGGCATAGTGAGAAAAGAAAGAGGATAGCTAAAGAATGAGAGAGTTTTTTTTTGGTAGAGCGCATAGTCCGTTTCTCCTTGAGTGTCATAAAGAAAGGTAAATTCTTAAAAAGATTTCCAAGAATAACCGTTAATTCCTAATGAAGACGAAATTTTTCTATTTTTTTGGTCATCATTTTTATTTTTGAGTCTCTGCCAAATTTTCTCTCTCCAGCCATTCCTCTAACATTTCCATAAGAAATGTTTTCCTTATACGTCATGGCTTTTTATGCATCATCTTGATCTTGACGATTTTTTTGCAGCGCGTTCAGCTTTGCAAAAACTTTATCAGCATCAAAAGTCTTATGCAGATTATCTTCACTCTCATTTTCCTCTAGGTCAGCGTTTTCCGTCACAGAAGCGGGAAGCAACGACCTATCTTCTTCTGCAGCAACAGGACGATTTTTCGCTGCACGCTGGAGCTCAAAATCTAAATCGATTTGCGAACACAAACCAAGTCCTACAGGATCAAGAGGAACCAAATTTGCACTATTCCAGTGGGTTCTAAGGCGGATTTGTTCAATTGTCGCTTTTGTTGTCCCAATCAACCGTGCAATTTGTGCATCTTTCAACTCCGGATGGTTCGTGACCAACCATAGGATACCATTGGGACGATCTTGGCGTCGAGAAAGAGGGATATAGCGCGCCCCTTTTCGTTTTTTTTCAGGAATATGCACCCTAGATTGAGAAATTTTCAAGCGTGCGTTTTGATCAGCCTCCACCCGTGCAATTTCACTGCGCGTCAATTGTCCAGAACTAATCGGATCTAAACCTTTAATACCATAAGCCGCATCACCATCAGCAATAGCTTTTACTTCCAAGACATGCAATTTACAAAATTCTGCAATCTGATCAAAAGAAAGAGCTGTATTATCAACCAACCAAACAGCTGTTGCTTTGGGCATCAAAAGTTGCGTTGCCATTTTTATAAATCCTCTTCTGCGCCTCTTCCTATGAGGCCGGTTACCGCCCACTCAAGAGCACTAGAACTTTTTATACGTTAGGTCTCTCCAACCACTCCTAAAACAAAGCGAGGCATGGAATAAACCATTTTGCCATGAGATTACATTCTGTTATAGCGTTATTTTTTCCCAACGACAAGAGATCTCTCTTGTAATGATCCTCAACTAAGGTGTCTTTACCTTTAAGATGAATTTTCTTATAAAGGGTTTATTCGATTATTTCACCTCATGCTGTGGCACATTTATTCTGGTGGGATGCGTATTTTATTGTCTTAAATTCTAAAGAGTATCCAACTAGAAAGAAAGCCCTCAAATAGGAAGGAAAACTATGGCAGGCCATTCACAATTTAAAAATATTATGCACCGTAAAGGGCGTCAAGATGCAATGCGCTCGAAAATATTTTCTAAGCTTGCACGCGAAATTACCGTAGCAGCAAAACAAGGTGCTCCTGATCCAGCCATGAATCCACGTTTAAGGCTGGCTGTTCAAAATGCCAAAGCACAATCGATGCCGAAAGATAATATTGAACGCGCGATTAAAAAAGCGTCAGGCGCCGATGTCGAAAATTATGATGAAGTACGCTATGAAGGCTATGGACCAGGCGGCGTTGCCGTCATTGTTGAAGCTTTAACCGATAACCGCAACCGCACCGCTTCAAATGTGCGCGCTGCCTTCACAAAATCAGGAGGAGCCTTAGGGGAAACAGGATCGGTCAGTTTCATGTTTAATCGGATTGGTGAAATCATCTATAAGCCAGAAGCAGGAACAGCCGATAACATCATGGATGCAGCGATTGAAGCCGGTGCCGAAGATGTGCAATCAGAAGAAACCGGACATCATATTACCTGCGCATTTGAAGATATTGGTGAAGTTTCCAAAACTCTTGAGGCAAAACTTGGTGAAGCAGAATCGATTAAAACGATTTGGAAAGCCACCACCCTTGCACCAATAGATGAAGAAAAAGCTTTGTCCGTTTTGCGACTGATTTCAACATTAGAAGAAGATGATGATGTACAAAATGTTTATGCAAATTTTGATGTCAGCGATGAGATTTTGGCAAAATTATCTGTATAATTCCCACCATTTGCATAAGCCCTCTCTTCATTCATGAGGGCTTCAAAAGCATCTGTCAGCTCTCCTCTTTATCCGCACATATAAAAACCCCGCGTCAATAGCGGGGACTAACCATTGGTGCAACAAGAAAACCGCCATTAATTCCAGAAAACATCACCAAAAAATAAAACATAAAAAACTCTTTAGTCTCAGGCCTTTCTTACATACCCCAAAGATTATCCCTATAGCCCCTCTCTATTTGATCTTTTTGTTCTTTAAGATTAACCTCCCCACCCTCAAGTAATGAAGATGATCCGGTCTATAAACAATTCGGATTTTCTTGACGTATTTCTATGACGAATCACCCATGGAATTCACTTGAAACTTACTGCTCATAAAATACACACTCCCCTAAATATTCGCCACGCACTTAAAAAAATACTTAAATATCTCAAGGAGGTTTATATGCCCTATATCGCCACACCTCAAATGACAGTGTTTTGACAAAAACACAGAATAAAAATAAGCAAATGGAAAGCCAGAGCTGATTGTTTAGCAAAGTATTGTACAAAAAGCCGTTATATTTCTCTAATCCGTTGCGGATAAATTTTTGACTTTATAGTATTAACTTTATGGCGTCGTATGTTTCATAAAATAACGTCATTTATCTTAAAAATCTGTCCTTTTGCTATTACCGATCAGTCAATACTCAGACCTAAAACAACAGCGTACTTAAATAAAACACTTCAGAGAGCAGCAGAAAAACACCCTTGACAAGAGTCCAGACTCTTCGCAAACTAGATCGAAGAGGAAGTCAAAAATATATAGCGACACTTTGAATAAAAAGTTGAAATCTAGAGACCTCAGAATTTTCGACTCTATTTTTTCAAGGTATTGTTTTGAATTTTTTTAAGCATTTTCCCCCAAGGAAATTCCATTGTCGATAAACAACCGTAGATAATGGATGAAATCTACATAACTCCCCATGCCCACTATAATCAATTTCTTCTTTTAAATCATTAAAGACAATTGATATTGTGTAAACTGATATTGTGTAACCTTGAGACTGTATAGACCATATTCCTTCTATGTTCTGTTTTTAAGCATTTTGTTTTACTGTATATTGAGCAAAGGCGACCATGCTGGATCCGAAGCATCATTGGGTGTAGGGAGTTGTCGTTCATTGCGACCCGTAATATCAATCGTATAAATTTTTGGTCCCATACCGGGATTTTTGCGAAAGAACATCAGCACGCGACCATTAGGTGCCCAAGTTGGTCCTTCATTGTGAAACCCTGTGGTTAAAATTCGTTCTCCTTGTCCATCAGGGCGCATAACACCAATAGAAAATTGTCCGCTTAATTGTTTTGTAAAGGCGATATAGTCACCCCGTGGTGACCAAATAGGTGTCGAATAACTCCCATCGTTTGAAGAAATACGCTGAATATCACTCCCATCCGCATTCATTTTATAGATTTGCGGCTTTCCACTACGATCTGAGGAAAAGACGATTTGTTTTCCATCCGGTGAATAAGAAGCAGAAGTATCGATAGCAGAAGTTGTAGTAAGTCGCGTCATTGTACGGGTTCGTAAATCCATGGTGTAAAGATTTGCACTGCCATCATTTTGTAACAAACTCATGATGACCTTTTGTCCATCAGAAGAAAAACGCGGAGCAATTGTCATGTTATTAAACGTTCCGATCAACTCTCTTTGTCCCATTTCAATTTGTTGAAGATAAACATGAGGTACTTGATTGTCCTCATAAGCCATATAGGTCATTTCTTGTCTTTTTGGGGAAAACCGTGGTGTAAGCACCAATTCACTTCCATCAGACATATAAATCAAATTTGCGCCATCTTGATCCATCATTGCTAAGCGTTTAATGCGTGCATTTTGGGGTCCTGTTTCATCGATAAAAACAATTCGTGTATCAAAATAACCACTTTCTCCTGTCATCTCGCTATAGATCTCATCTGCGATCATATGTGCCACACGCCGCCAACGTTCTGTCGCGGTATAAAAACGCCGTCCTTTCAATTGTCTTTGTCCAAAAACATCCCATAAACGAAAATCGACCCTCAAACGTCCATCGATTTCTCTCATGACTTGCCCCGTAACTAAACCTTGCGCTTTTATTTTCTGCCAAGACGCAAAATGCGGTTGTTTATTAGGATTAGAAATATTTTCAAGAAAATTTTCTTTATTAAGCGGTAAAAAAAGCCCCGACCGCTCAAGATCAGCGGTCACCACAGCAGATATTTTCAACCCAATCGAATCATTGGAAATAAAGTCTGTAATTGCAATGGGAATGGGATTAAAATCAGCGCTCGAAATAGTCCCTTTCAATTGCGCATAGCCCGATGAAATACTTGAAAGCCACAACCCACAAGTGACAATAAACCAAGCTAAAACTTTATGTCTCGTTATAGTCATCATGGAATGTGTCCTTTCGTTAAGCCAATTTATTTTTTCTCATTCATCATCTTATTTCTTGGAGGGGATCAACATTAAAGTCAAAACCTTGCCCCCATAGATCATATTGATCACGTGGGAGATCTGCATAAGGTTGGCATGAAAAGACAGCGGCATACACCTGCCTCATCATAATAGCTTGTTGACTCTCAAGACCACTTACGGGATCAATGATAGGATCGCCCATAACCATCCCTTCACGATCTAAATAAAATCGCAACCGCACAACGGGACGGTTTTTTAAATCGCCACCAAGCGCCACAAGTTTAAGCTTCTGTTGAATACATCCCCCCGCAATATTGACCAATGTTTGTGCCATTTTTGTGGTATCATCAATGTTTTTTCTTGCA
Source organism: Bartonella sp. PS17NMGDW (assembly GCF_042193555.1). Classification (NCBI taxonomy): domain Bacteria; kingdom Pseudomonadati; phylum Pseudomonadota; class Alphaproteobacteria; order Hyphomicrobiales; family Bartonellaceae; genus Bartonella; species Bartonella sp. PS17NMGDW. The sequence continues at coordinate 172,827 of NZ_JBHILY010000003.1, forward strand.
CCCAAAGCTTCTGGTGTATGAGAACGTTTTGCTCCCCCTCCTTGTGACCGCGCACGATTGAGCAAATTATTTTCCTCCAGTGCTAAAATATCTTCAATGGTCTGTTTCTCTTGGTTTTTCTTGTTAAGCTTTGGCGTCTTTTGATTCAATGCAGCCCCTTTCTTCCTTGGAACTTCTTCGTCAAATTTTGGTTTAAACTGTGGAAGAAAAATTTTTTCTGGAAGTGTAATTTTGGGTGCTTGATGAACAATCTGCTCTGCTGGTACCTTCTGTACCATTGGAGCCAATTCTTTTGGCGATATCATCTCTTCATTTTTGTGCGCAGGCTTGAGCGCATCTTCCGGAGCCTTCAAAGGCATCTCAGGTGCAACCTTGGGAGTATCTTCCGGTGTGCTCAAAGGCATCTCAGGCGCAACCTTAGGAGTATCTTCCGGCGTGCTCAAAGGCATCTCAGGTGCAACCTTGGGAGTATCCTCCGGTGTGCTCAAAGGCATCTCAGGCGCAACCTTAGGAGTATCCTCCGGTGTGCTCAAAGGCATCTCAGGCGCAACCTTAGGAGTATCCTCCGGCGTGCTCAAAGGCATCTCAGGTGCAACCTTGGGAGTATTCTCCGGTGTGCTCAAAGGCATCTCAGGCGCAACCTTAGGAGTATCCTCCGGTGTGCTCAAAGGCATCTCAGGCGCAACCTTAGGGGTATCCTCTGTTTTTGCTTCTAATAATTCTGGTTTTGTAAGTTCGGGTGCAAATGTTTCTGACGTGTTCTTGCTTGGTGGTAGCGATGCTGTTTCAACAGAACGCAGTTTTTCCTTTGGTTGAAAAGGTGCTAGACTATCTATTTGTCCCTCTCCAATATGGCGTGCATCTTCTTTCTCTTGTGGTTGCATAGTTGGTTTAACGGCAGGAATTGCACGGATGGGAGCCTTCACGGATCCTTGTTGAGAGGACAACTCGTCCACTAAAGGAGCAAGAGTGATAGGAATTGCTTCCAATGGTTGTGGTAAAGAGACAGAGCTTGTAAACTGAACGGCTCCCCAACTGAGAAAAATGACATGGACCACAAGGGATAAAGCCAAGCCTCGTTTCATGCTATGATAGGAGTCTTTGTTCATTCTTTATGCCTTATTTATGACTTATATTTTTTCATTTTTAATCACTCTATGCTCTCTTAAAAACATTTTAAAAACAACAGGGTATGCGAAATTTTATCACTTATTATTTATTGTGCTAGACTTGCTAACGCAACTTGAGAAAACCCCGCTTTTTGAATATCTGCCAGCAGTTTTAATACTTGTTGATATTCAACAGTTTTAGCAACCCGCACAAAAACCCGTTGATCTTTTTGTGTAGCATCTTCTTCCAGAAGAGTTTTAAGGTGTGCAATCAGTGCTTGTGACGTTTCATAATAATCTTGATTAATGGCAAAACGCCCTTGCGCGTCAAGTGAAACCGTAAGAGGCGTTTTTTGAGCTCGTACGGGACCTGCTTGACTACGAGGCAAATCTAGAGGAACACCGTTCACTAAAAGGGGAGCAGAGACCATAAAGATAATCAACAAGACCAGCATGACATCCACAAAAGGAGTGACATTGATCTCACTCATCAGTTGGCTTCGTGAATGATGGCGCCTACGTTTATTTTTCCGAGAAGAAGAAGCAACAGAAATTCCCATGGGATAAGCTCCTTTTTATAAAGAGGAAGGTGCTGTGCGTGTTTCATCAATACGCCGCGATACAATTGTTGAAAATTCATCGGCAAAATTTTCTATTTGTGCAATGATGCGCGCACTTTCATGAGTCAACTTGTTATAAGCAATAACGGCTGGAATTGCTGCAAACAAACCAATAGCGGTTGCCAAAAGCGCTTCTGCAATCCCTGGCGCGACAATGGCAAGTGATGTATTTTGAGAAGCTGAAATAGAAAGAAAAGACTCCATAATACCAATAACTGTTCCAAAAAGTCCGATAAAGGGTCCCGCAGATCCCAATGTCGCAAGAAAACTTAATTTTGATTCTATTTTTTCACTTTCACGCCCCAGCGTCAAATCCATAGCCTTATCAATTCTGCTCTGCAAACTTTTCGATGTATGGGTCCCTTTTTCAAGAGATTTTTTCCATTCAACCATTGCCGCCATAAAAACTGCGGATATACTATTGGTGCGTTGACTTTTACATGATGCATAAAGATCTTCTAGCGCTTTGCCTGACCAAAATGTACGTTCAAACTGCTTTATTTCACGCCGTATTCTCCGATACGTAAAAATTTTATCAAAAATAATTGCCCAACTCCAAATGGAAGCGAGCAGCAACCCGATCATAACACCTTTCACGATCCAACTCGCTTGCATAAACAAATGCAACATTCCAATTGTTTCCGGATTCGTTAGTTCACCATGCGGCATAATTTTTGTCCCTCTAAATAAAAGGTGTATTTTTTAAAATTCTATAAAACAGATTATTTTATAGTTTCTAAATTTAAGTAAAAAACTTTAGTCTCACATAAATCCATGCGCTAAAACAAGACTTGTTTTTTAAATTTCCTTAAAAAGTGATGACGAGAGACATCCCTCAACACACACACCCCTCATTTCACAACAGCATTTATGAAATAATATAACGATAAAGCCTTCCCCATAAATGCTATAAAAATAAAAGATATAAAAATGCGTGATATCAAATCTATTATGCACCACCATCTTTACGCTCATGAAAAGAAAGCTAAACCCTCATACACGTTTTAAGCTTAAAATGCAGTGATAAGTCTTAGCACTTGAAAACATTCATAAGAGGCATTTTTATTCCTTATCTTAAGTGTTTTTGTCCCCACTCACCAAGCCCGCTTGTGACATGTAAGAAAATGTTTTTTATTAATTCACAGCAATAGAGCTTGAAAAGAAAAAATCTTACAAGTTTCAGAGTTATCTGAAAATGACAACGCAATAAATTATCATTATAAATAAATATGTTATAATCATGAAAGATTACGCTTTACCTCAGACTATTTTTTCTCTCATTTTGCATCAAATTTAATACGGGGACACCCTCGAACACAAAAAAACGACAATAAACCACCATAAAATGCCTCACAACAATGTGCCTCACCCATGCACCCTAATGTAAGTCCCATAAATCTAGTGTAAGTCTCATATAGTCTCATTGTGTTGTGAATTAATCCCTTTCAATGCCCATCATCTCTCTGACACCATGGCATGGTATAACGTAAAAGCTTCTGTAACATGAAAAAAGCCTTTTCACATCTTTACTTCATGAAAACAGGCTTCTTCGTTCTCTTTTCTCACTTGCGATATTTGATCGTTATTGCATTGAGAATGATCTATAAAAAATATTTTTACAATTTTTCAATGATTTATATTGCTCATCTTATGATATGTAAGCAAATGATTTTAATTGTTTCAACATGTACAGATTTGAAATGAAAGTATTTTACTCTCATTACTCTATTGGAATTTGTGCCCGTGAGAAGTGATAATTTACCTTTCTGAGTCGATCTATCATATAAAATAATATGCTTTTAAAACTTTAAATCAAAAATGCATTTCTGCTTTGTATACATTGACCTCTCACTCATTCACTGCGTTTAGAAGCACAGATAAAGCCATGTATTATGGATGAAAATGGATCGGACATGCGCTCTTGTGATGCCAAATGACAACCCAGTAAAAAACAAATCAAATTGCTTAAAATACTCTTTGGGTGTTTTGAGAAAATTTTTGACCTAATAGCTTATTATCACTTTATTGCAACATTGCAATATTTTGCTGGGTATGTGCATTTTTATAAAAATAAATCTTAATCCATTTTTTATTTCTTTTTTTGTTTTGTCCTTTTCTGCTGTTTTCCTATGCCAACGAACCTTTCTTCAAAAGAAAGAAAATATCTTGAGTTTATAGCAGAAAATAGATGATGAGACATTGATTTTGAATCATAACATAGATGAGGCGTGTTTAATTTTGTGGGATATCATCTTCAATTTATTGTAGCTACTGTAGTAGAGGCGCTTTCTTTTGATGTATCGCGTGACCTTGTTGGAAAACATTTAGGCTATGATAAATGTATGATCTTAGATTGTAGATTACTTTATATCCCCTGATCTCTCCTAAAGCTGCTCGTTCAATGAATAACACTTTTAACCAAGCATTTTTGCAAAAAGTTCTTTGGGTAAACGTCGCGGTTTTGCCTCCTCATTAATCAGAGCAATTTCAACTTTGGCTGTTACCAACGTGGTCGCCTCATGCAAAATAGATTGCTCCATAAAAAAGCGTGCCCCTTGGATATGAGTAACACGTGTTTTAACAACTAAAAGATTATCAATTTTAGCTGGTCTTGAAAAATTAATTTCCATATGACGCACAACAAAAAACAGTTTTTCCCCCTCAACCCCTGCTGCTAACATCTTATTATTAAAACCGGTATCCCGTAAAAACTCTGAACGTCCTCGTTCAAAAAACTCAAGATAACGCGCATGATAAACCACACCGGAAAAATCTGTATCCGCAACATAAACGCGGACCTGAAAATTATGAAAAGAATTTGTATGATTGCTCTTAAAAGGAGTTATTTCTGTCATTGGCTTCATGTCCCATAAAATCATCTAATATAGCAAATTGTTTATCAATCAAAAGATTGAACACATTTTTGTGTTGAAGTTGTGAAAAGCAAAAGCCCCCTTAATCGTGCAAGACCTTTTTGGTCAGAATATGCTAAAAGAAGCACGTCTCTTGTATTTTATGACCTTACTATAAAATATTCACATAGTTTCTTTTAATTAAAGAGAATGTCTTAGTCATCTTCCCCATCCCATAAAGACGTCTGAAGTGATGAATTGTCTTGAGCATCAGAAAGTTGAGAACGCCTTTGTATAGACGTTGTAGAGGCAGGAGCAGAAAGCCCTAAATGGCTCCAAGCCTTTTCAGTTAGAATGCGTCCACGAGCGGTTCTTTGAATAAAACCTTGTTGAAGCAAATACGGTTCAACAATATCTTCAATGGCATCGCGTGGTTCTGATAAAGCAGCAGCAATTGTTTCAATCCCCACCGGTCCCCCTAAAAAAGTTTCCGCAATCAGGAGCAAGTAGCGGCGATCAAGCGGATCAAGCCCAAGATGATCGACCTCAAGGCGGGAAAGCGCTTCATCAGCGATTTTTTGGTCAATTTGTTTTGCCTGTTTAACCAAAGCAAAATCACAAACGCGCCGTAAAAGCCGCCCAGCAATACGAGGAGTCCCCCGTGCTCGGCGTGCAATTTCATGAGCACCATCATCACTGATCTTGACGGCAAAAAGCCGTGCATTACGCTGCACAATATATTCCAATTCTTCTATCGTATAAAAATTGAGACGAATTGGGATGCCAAAACGGTCTCTCAGCGGTGTGGTCAAAAGCCCCAAACGTGTAGTTGCCGCTACCAAAGTAAATTTAGCCAGATCAATTTTCACCGAGCGTGCGGCCGGCCCCTCCCCAATGATCAAATCAAGTTGATAATCTTCCATGGCTGGATAAAGAATTTCCTCAATCGCCGGATTTAAGCGATGAATTTCATCAATAAACAAGACATCACGTTCTTCGAGATTGGTCAAGAGAGCGGCTAAATCTCCTGCTTTAGCGATGACCGGTCCTGAAGTAGAGCGAAAATTAACGCCTAATTCTTTTGCCATAATCTGTGACAGCGTTGTTTTTCCCAGTCCCGGTGGTCCTACAAACAAAACATGATCCAGCGCTTCTTGCCGCGTTTTTGCTGCTTCAATAAATATTTTTAAATTAGCCCGTGCCGCTTCTTGACCAATAAAATCATCGAGAACTTGTGGTCTTAAGGAACGATCTGGATCGTTAGGAAGGGGTGCGGAACCCAGAAGGCGTTTATCTTCATCTTTATGCATTGTTACCTTGATTTTAAGTAGGAGAAGAAAGCAATTTGAGACTATGGCGGATCAGCAGAGCAGAAGAAACAGTTTCCCCCTCAAGAGCGTTCATCGCAAGAGCAAGAGCACGGGATGCATGCTCCCGCTCAAACCCTAGCTTCATTAACGCAGAAAGCGCATCATGCGCAGGTTGATTGGTCATCTCACGCTGAGGAACCGAAACAGTCTTGAGCGCTTGTTCAAAGGGGAGTGTTTTACTTTTCAACTCACCCACAATTCTTTCACTGACTTTTTTACCAACGCCCGGCGCTCGACTAATCATCGCAACATCGTTTAAGGCAATAGCCTGTGCGAGTTCATCTGGTGATAAAGTACCCAAGATTGCCAAAGCAACCTTCGCCCCTACTCCAGGAACATTTTGTAGAAGACAAAACCACTCCTGTTCAGCTCTTGTAGCAAAGCCAAAAAGGCGGATTGCGTCTTCCCGAACATGCGTTTCAATAAAAAGGCTTAACGCCTCCCCAACAGAGGGTAAAGAAGGACGCAGCCGATTTGAAACAAAAACAACATAACCCACACCGTGAACATCAAGAAGGATATGATCATCAAAGATATGTTCAAGAGTGCCCTTTAATTTGCCAATCATGCTTCCACCCCAATCATACCGCCATCCTTGCCTGATAAGATCGGTCAATACTCTTACGGTGCATACTATGACAAAGAGCAAGAGCAAGAGCATCAGCCGCATCACTGCTATCAAATTCAGCCCGTGGGAGGAGAACTTTTACCATCATATGAATTTGTTCTTTAGCACCGTGCCCAACACCAATAACCGATTTTTTCACTTTGTTGGGCGCATATTCAAAAACAGGAAGATTGGCTTGCGCAGGAACCAGCAATGCAATTGCACGCGCTTGCCCAAGTTTTAAAGTTGCTGTAGCATCTTTGTTGACAAACACATGTTCTACAGCGGCTTCATGGGGCATAAATTGATGCACAACCTCTGAAAGACCTTTGTGGATCTGACATAGTCTGGAAGCCAGCTCACACTTTACATCAGAAGAAACGGTCCCTGCTGCAATAAACTGAAGACGATTACCCGCAACATCGATAACGCCCCACCCTGTACGCCGCAATCCGGGATCAATGCCTATAATACGAATCGTCTCTGCCATAAACTACAGTCTATACACTTTTCCCCCCTGTGAATAAAGATGTGAATAAAGACAAGACCACAAAGCAAACAGCAGTACAAGACAAAACCAGTAAAAAGATGATCATGCCCCCCAATTATAACACGCAACGAACAGCATCTTTATGAAGCATAACTGAAATCAATCAAAACCATTCACACATCACAAGCAAGCACCCTATCAAACACCTTATAAAACATAAAAATTCCCTTTCTTTATCATGTCCAATGCCATAACAGTTAAACATCGCAAGCGAGCAAATAGAGAGTGCTGGATTGTACATTCATTAAGTGTAAAGAGACTATGCAATAGATAGTATACACTTTACGGAAACTTTTTACATTATAACATGTTGCTACCACAGTAATTCAACAAATTGATTTATAAAGATAATTCATTATTTTGTATGTTGAATAAGAATCCCGAATATCCTAAGATTTTCTCATTACAAACCTCTTTATATTGAAGCAATCAAAACCATTCGCTCACATATGAAACGTGGGATTCCCCTATGGAGTAAAACTGTGCAAGAAAGAACTAAAAATGCCTCTCATGAACCATCTCTAATGCCAAGGGCTTATCACAACATTGGGGACTGGCAAATATGATGATCGTGCCGGCTTGCTCCGTTGCAAGCATAAAGATGAGGAGGCTCAATGGATGTAAGCAAGAACTGAGAGGTGTTTTTGAATATGCCCATTACACCACAATGACATTGCATGGAGAGGGACATTATGCATGGGACACAGAGAACCCCCGAGGCATTCATTATAGAGCACTTTATTTTGGATGTTTTATTTTACGAGAAGGAAATAACTTCCATTCAAAACAAAAGAAGCCCAAAAACTGACACAATGTGTATCATCCTCATTAACACACGCTTTACAGCAACTTTATAGGCATAAATTATAGAGCATAAATAAATTGATGTACAAGCCCCTGCTCTATCTAGCGCCTGATTATTATCATAGCCAAAACAAAATCACACGATATATCAACAGAAAGTGTTCCAGCTGCAATCAACCGAAGCCGATTTTACAAGACCAACCATACCCCACATTCCATGCCATAATTCGCAATCAATACCTATACACCCCCTCCCTCTACCCCCCTCTCAGCTATAAGCTCAAGATATTTCCTACGCTCAAATAGAAATTAGGCAGAAAAAAGCACTCTAGATTAGTTTTAGTTGTGAAATTTCGGTTGTAAAAAATGGGTAGATTGCTCTAAATATCGCAAGAAAGAAGCAAGGAGCTATTCTTCTCAGAACACTCAAAAGCTGTTTTCAGTCATTCGATTTGTTTTCCTACTAAATTATCATTTCTTAAACTACAACCGCCCCTTATTTACCAGAGTGCTTAAACTACAGCCGCATCTCTAAACGAAAAAATGCACGCTCTTAAAAGCAATGAATGAGAAACAAATTGGCGAAAAACTTCTGGCAATTCATGCCAATGAGGGGTTTCAAGTTCCAATGTCGGTGTATGAAGTGATACTTTTACAATTTCTTTTTTTATTTGTTCTGATGACATTTCCCCTTCGTGCAAAGCAAGGAAATACCTCTAAGAACGCCCAAAGGCTGTTTTGAGCAATTCGATTTGTTTTCCTACTGGATTATCATCTTCTAAGGCACAGGAGGCTGCAGTTTCCCAACCAGCACGCATATACTGTATGCGCGCTTCTAAACGCAATGAATGAGAAACAAATTGGCGAAAAATTTCTGGCAATTCATGCCAATGAGGGGTTTCAAGTTCCAATGTCGGTGTATGAAGTGATACTTTTACAATTTCTTTTTTTATTTGTTCTGATGACATTTCCCCTTCACGCTCTGCGCGAAGAAGAAGGAGTTGAGAAGCGATTTGCATAAGTCGTGTACTTAAATACATAGCTTCTTTCGCATAGATTGCAGAAACTTCTGCCGAAAGGGAACGTGCTACTAATTTCCCTTCTGAGTCAATATACGCTGCGGTTTTTTCAATCAGCGCCATTGTTTCTTCATAGAGACGATTAAAAGCATTTTCAAAAGCATTATGCTCAATCATGATAATAGGTTCATCATATGGACGTTTATGTACACTCACGCTTTTATACTCCAAGTATCAGCACAAAATTATACCACTCAACGAACAGAGTATTAAAAAGTTTCTTTTGTTGCTGTGTAGAACGCTTTTTTTAAAACTGCTACCTCTTTTAATTTTTTTGCGCAACGCGCTTTTTATACTAAGGTTAACGCACCCAACAAACACTATAGGAGCGTTTTTCTTATAAACGGATCAGTTTCCTTGAAAAGGACCACTGCCAAGATCGCCGTTTTTCACAATAATAGGCGACTCCAAATTGCAGAGCAATACCCGTTATTATTAAGAGGGTATCGGAAAAAAACGTTTCTGTCATCACTGTTTTTATAATTTGTCCAAACATCGCAAAAATGGTTCCCGTTACAAAGACCGGTAAACTATGTTTTCCTAAGATTGCTAAAGGATGTTTCTGAGAGACATAAAACCATTTATTGATGCTTGGCAAAGAAAGAATGAAAAAGGCTAATGCAAGAACATGGAGTAAACGTGGCAAGCTTAAAAAGGTTTTATTAAAGTTCAGCAATGGGGAAGACCAGCCAAGCCACCCCAAAATGCCCCACCAGTTTAAGCGAACCCATAACAGTGCCAACAAGAGATAAGCTGCCGCACAAACAATCCAAAAAGACCGAAAAGCGATTTTTTTTCCTTGTTTAAGCGCTAAAGTACTGGTCAATCCTATGACAAATAAGAATTGCCAAGACAAAGGGTTTAAAAACCACTTTCCCTCTAAAGGATAAGAAGGAGGAGCAATTTTATAAAATCCGCAGATAAGATACAGCGTAAACGAGCCCAAAAGCAGCCATTTTGTCTGTTTACAACTCAAATAAAGGATAAAAGGCGCAAAAAACATCAAAACGATATAAAGTGGAAGAATATTATTATATCCCAATTGATGCCCAAAACTTAAGGTACTCAAAAATGCGATACTAGGCTCTTTAAAAAAGAGTCCCACATTGTTCATCGATAAAAGTTTCTCTGTTCGCCATAATAAAAAGGCAGCAAAAAAAAGGCTTAACGTAACAAAAGTAGTAAAAAGATATGCGCCATAGAGCTGCAAAGCTCTGTACCACAGTTTTCGGATGATAAAAGCAAAGGATTTTTGCTGTAACCGTCCATGAAAGCTTAACCCAAGAGCAATCCCTGAAAGCAAAACAAACACTTCTGCACAATCAGAAAAACCGAAATTTCTATAAGTAAAAGACTCATAGATCGTTCTGGGAATATGGTTGATGAAAATCGTCAATAAGGCTAAAGAACGAAAAACATCAATACGTGTATCACGGCGAAAAGGCTGAGTATTATGCTCACGAATACCTTGGTATTTCATCAGTGGACTCCCACACGCCAAAAACCCCTTGAAGTCCCATAAAAATGGTGTTTACCCTTATTGCCAACAAGCATGAACAAGATGAAATTTTAATTTTTAAGAGTCAAGTTTCATTTTAAGCGTTTATTTTTTAAAAGGCAAAAGAACGAAAAGCGTCCATACGTGTATCACAACAAAAAGGCAACATATTATGCTTTAAAACACTTTCATTTCTCATAAGCAGGCTCCCACACACCCACAAATCCTTTAAATTACGTGAAAATGGTGGTCACTTTTATCACAAATAAGCATAATAGAATGAAACTTTAATTTTTAAGCGTTATTTTTTCTAAGAAACAGGGATTTGACATGACACAACAAAAAAATAAACCAATTGATCCGCCTCTTTTCCCTCAGTTGATTTTAACACTTGATGTTCGGCGCAACACCCCACACACATTTTTACAGCAAATTTTGCAAACAAAGTCTTTTGCATGCGTCATCCTCTATGATTCTGAAAAGTTGAAAGATGATAGCTCTTTTTTACAACAACAAGCGCAAACTTACGCAGAAGATATTCAACATCATAACGCAGCCCTTCTCATCGCTGATGACAGCCGCATTGCTGGACGCATAAAGGCTGATGGATTGCACATAGAAGATGATCTTAACGCTCTTGAAAGCTTCAAAAATCAGCAAAAGGAACAAAAAATTATAGGCTTTGGCAATTTACGCAATCGCCATAGTGCTATGCTTGCAGCGGAAACAGGTGTTGATTACCTGTTCTTTGGCAAATTAGGGGCTGATAAAAAACCCCAAGCGCACCCCCGCAATCTTCAGTTAGCAACATGGTGGGCAGAGATTATGCAAACCCCCGCCATTATCCAAGCAGGAAGCGATTTTTCAACCTTTGATGAAGTCTTAAAGACTGGATGTGAATTCATTGCTGTAGAAGAAGTGATTTTTGGGAACGACAACCCCTTAATACTGCTTAAAACAATGCAAGAAAAATGTGAGAACACCCCCTTGTAATATAGGAGACATACATAAGCCGCTGATAAAACCCCATACACTCACTCATGCAATACCCAGTGAACATAGCGATAAGCAAAAGCTACGAAAATCCCTGCCATAGTTCAAGCAGGAAGCAATTTTGCACTCTTTGATAAAATCTTAAACACCACATATGAATTCATTGCTGTAGAAGAAGTGATTTTGGGGAACGACAACCCCCTGATGATACTTAAAATGATAAAAATAAGGGAAAAACCAAAGCACTTTCAAAAAAACAGTACACTGTCTCAAATTAAATTAGAGATTTTAGTTACTAACAATAACAATAATTAATAATAATAATAGTAGTAGTAGTTATATATTACTTAATATAAAAATAAATAATTTTTAATTAAGGGATCTTGTAAATGTAATTAACAGTAATTACATGAGTTATTGTTGCATAAATTATTATTCAACAAATTTTATCAATAAAAAAATGTATTATAAAGTTTTTAAATTAAAAAAGGGGATAAAATGAAAAATAAAAAACAACAATATAATATTACCGATAATAACATTGATTTTGACTATATTTATAGTTCATTTGTTTCAAGATTTTATTGGAAATGTAACTATTTTGAAAACGTATTTTCACCTTTCTATATAGAGAAAAGTCTTTTTAAACATGGCATGTTAGGTCTTTTTAAGGATGAAACACAGGGGTTTTTACTGTTACCATGTGAAGCTCACTTACAAGAAGGAGAACCAACAGAATACAAATGCAGTGGGAATGGCTATTCAAAAATAATTAATAAAGAGAATATTGTCATTCTTAGAAATGGTATATCTAGTGATATTCCATCTTTAATAGCTAAAAAATATGCAGAGAGGACATATAATATATTTCAAAATCATGGTATTGTAGCGCGAACATTAGAAAATGCGGTTTCATTCCCCATAAGTCCTGAAAGCCCTATACAAAATTTAGAAAACTTGCGAAAGCACCTAGAAACTTCAATCTCTGTAGCTGATCCTGGAAGCCTTATACAAAATTTAGAAGATTTGTGGCAACAACGAGACGACTTGCTTAATGAAGCTTTCTCAATATTAGGATTAAAAAAAGGAGATAATTTTATACGCTGTGTACATGCAAGAGAGACTTTTGTGAAAAATTGTAAAGATCGTTTTAATTTTGATATTAGTTTTAAAAGCCAATATGAATATCAGGAAGAATTATCCTCTCGCTTACGGTAAAATCAAGCACCATTAATTGTCATTAGGATGTGAAAATCATAGTAGTAAAATAACTAAGCTTTGCTTTAATGAGGAGCTCTCCGCCTCTCATTAAAAAGCTGTAAATTACAAAAACTTTTTTCATTTTTACTGCAATCTCCTAAAATCACTTTATCATTGAGCAAATGTTTTTTGTCGCATACACAACACCTAGGAAGGGTTTGAAACAACTTCTTACATATTAAAATGGGAGAGATTTTTTCAATTTTAAAAGAAGCTTGTATACTACCATTGTCCGAGCATCTGTACCTATTCTGTACCTATATTGTCAAAGTGAGAGAGTGCTAAGATTGCGGGAAATCATAGCGCATCCAAATTATCTTATATTGTATCGAGTAGCTGCAAAATAAATTGAGATTTTAACCGTAGTATACGCCCGCCGTAAATTTCCTAACTCCATTTGATTTGATGAAAAACGCAATACCTCTTACGAGAAAAACACTATTTTAATTTTTATTGTAAATTTCCTGAAATTACTTTATGAATTAAAAGATGTTTTGGTCGCATACGCAACGACCAAAAGGGGCCTTGAAAACCCTAAGTTCTAGCGTAAAGATGAGCCCACTTTGTGGGTATCCCGGAATTCCGGGAGTTTTTGCTATGTCCAGGTGCTCTCAGCACTAAAAGCAAAAAAAGCTGATTAGATTTCAGTACTTTCAAGCTCCCGGAATACTCATGCGAGGGCGCTCGCAACCGGCGGGGAAACATGCAATCTCAAAATCTTAATATTGATCTTTTTATTGGCAAAAAAATTCGCTTAAAACGAAAAATGTTGAAGATGTCTCAAACAACTTTAGGACACGCTTTAGGTGTCACTTTCCAACAAATTCAAAAATATGAAAAAGGCTTAAATCGTGTCAGCGCAGGGCGATTAATGGAAATTTCTGATATTTTGAATGTTCCACTTTCCTTTTTTTACGCGGATATCTTAACAAAACAGCAGTCCCCATATCATCATGATGAGATCGCATCGAACACAGAGGAATACCTGCTGCTCAAAAGATTTAGAACTCTCACAACGGTTAAAAAGAAAGCCTTTTTACAGCTGATCTCTGATGAGAGTGCAAACAATATCACACGGATAGCGCGCTATTCATAAGCATTCATAAGTATTTTAAAAAGCAGCCCCCATTGTAAGCATTTTTTCATTTTAGGAGGAGAAGCCCTTAATATAATAGAAGATAAGCATCTTTACACACAATAACCCTTTATCATTATTATTTTTAACAGGATTGTTTTAAACAGTCTGGCTCTCGTCGACATTTATGCTATTTTTTTAGCTTCCCCAACCCTACCTTAACTAAGACGAAAAACTGAGAGATAAAAAGTAATATAGAAATGAAATTCTTATACGGCTTGTAATGATGAAAAAAAAATGTGAAAGTTCTGATCGGTAATGAGGAGAAAACACCATGATCAAGAGAAGCGTGAAGCTGCTTATCTTAGGCGTGCTTGGCCTTGCAAGTTCTGCTGTCAATTCAGCTGGAAACACTGAAGAATTCTCAAGTTCTGAAGACTCTTTCAATACGATTCAAGAAGCTTCAAACACTCAAGAACCTTTTCAGCCCTTAAAAGCTGGAGACTATGATCAAGCCTATGACTATTACATCCAAGGTTATTATTTAAAAGCTTTTCGTGAAGCACTCCGACGTGCTGAAAAAAATGATCCTTTTGCACAAACTCTTCTTGCCAGAATTTATATGGAGGGATGTGCTGTCCCTATTGACGGTGCGCGTGCTGCTTTATGGTTTGAACGCGCCGCAAAACAGGGGGAACCCCAAGCACAACTACGCTATGGGCTTATGTTGTTTGATGGTAACTTTATAAAACAAAATCAAGAACTTGGTGAACAGTTCATTCAAAAATCTGTCAATGCAGGCGTCAAGGAAGCCTATTTTTATTACGGACAACTGCTTCTTTATAAAGCCGCACAGGAAAAACAAGCTCTCCCTGGTGTTTCTTCTCAAAGCCGTGAAAATGAAGCAATCGAGCAAGCCTTAAAATTGTACTTAAAAGGTGCTGCTCTTGGAGATGCTGAAGCTGCTTTTTCTGCTGCAAAAATTCTTTCCTTAGGCACGTTAAAACGACCAAAGGATGATCGCAATGCTCGCAAACTCATGGAGGTAGCGGCTCAAAACAACCACTTAAAAGCTCAACTTCATTTAGCACAATGGCTTATACAGGGGCGTGGAGGAGAAACAGATTTTCCCCGTGCTTTTCATTTACTTCAAAGAAATGCTATCAACATGATAGCACCAGCACAGATTTCCCTTGCAAGGCTTTATCGAGATGGCACAGGAACAAAAGGCGATATAATAATGGCAGCGGCATGGTATATGCTCGCAAAAGAGGCAAAAATGCAAGCTCCTGATCTTGAAATAATGCTCCAAGGCATGGACAAAACACAACTAGAAAAAGCGCACAAAGAAGCAATAAAGCTCCTTCCTGTTTTTTAAAATACTCCTCTCTGCATCAAAAAGATAAAATTTATAGAAATTCCGGGAGATTTTGCTCTGTCCAGGGGCGATAAGCACTAAAAGCAAAAAGGCTGACTAGAACTCAGTATTTTCAAGCTCCCGGAATACTCATGCGAGGGCGCTCGCAACCGGCGGGGGCTTTAAAATGCAAACCAAAGATCTTGATAATGACATTTTCATTGGTAAAGAAAACGCACTGGTATCATTTGCTTAAGCAAACAATATACAATAAGCAAAAGAACTAGGCTATCGCGAAAATTCCGAAAGCTCTATTTTTTCATTCTTTTTGCTTGAACGAAAAACACGCCGTCTCTTATAAAAAAACTATTTTTTATTGTAAATTTGCTGAAATTACTTTATGAATTGAAAGGTGTTTTGGTCGCATACGCAACGACCAATAGGGCTCTAAAAACCCGAAACCTCGTACATAAATTTACCCCGCTTTGCGGGTATCCCGGAATTCCGGGAGATTTTGCTATGTCCAGGTGCTTTAAGCACTAAAAGCAAAATGCTGATTCGAGGTCAGTGTTTTTAGACTCCCGGAATACCAACGCGAGGGCGCTCGCACCCGGCGGGGGGCTTTAAAATGCAAAGTAAAAATCTTAATATTGATCTTTTTGTAGGCAAAAAAGTTCGTTTTAGACGAAAAATGTTGAAGATGTCTCAAAAAACATTAGGTCAACATTTGGGTGTCACTTTCCAACAAATCCAGAAATATGAAAACGGCTTAAATCGTGTCAGCGCAGGGCGTTTAAAAGAAATTTCCGATATCTTAAATGTTCCGGTTTCCTTTTTCTATGCGGATATCATCACAAAACAACAGCCCCCATACCACCATGATGAAATCGCATCAAGCACAGAAGAATACCTGCTTTTAAAAAGATTTAGAGTTCTAACCTCGATAAAACAAAGAGCCATTTTACAGCTCATCGCTGATCAGAATGAAAGCTTTTAACATTGTGATATAGGGCGCTACACTCTTTGTTCTTAACTTGCCTCCCACCCCTCAAAGGACAGAAGTCCCTTCCCTATCCAGTTGGGAAACAATCCGTCTTCTCAGAACAGAACTCTTTTAGCTTCCGATTTCATGTGGTTCATTTCACAAGATTATCCGGACAAGCCACCCTCAAATATTCACCACATATTCTCAATTAAAAACACCTCATGGTTTTACGGAACTTATATCATTGCCATCAATTATATCATTGCCATTAATGATGATATTTTACGACACAAAGGGATAAAATCCCCAAAAATTCTAAAAATTTTTTGTGCAAATTTTTAAAAAGCTTGCGTCTGAGCGCTTTTTATGGTCTTGCAAAGAACTGAAAAGCAAAAATACATCAAGGTCCTTTTTTTACTCAAGCTTTTCTCTTTGCAAAAAACATGAGAAAACCTATGGAGCACACAGGACCATGAGAGAGCCGCAAGGCTAATCAAAGGAATTTGAGCCCGAAAATAACAAAAGAGCTTGACTGTTAAAGGCAGCAAAGAAAAGCGCCATAACGACAACAAGAGAGCTCTTTTTGCAAGAATAGAATTGGATAGAAACGATGAAAATTAATGGCAATGAAATTCGCCCTGGTAATGTGATCGAACATCAAGGAAGCTTATGGGTTGCTGTTAAATGCAACGCTGTAAAACCAGGAAAAGGTGGTGCATTTAACCAAGTTGAAATGAAAAATTTAATTGATGGTACAAAACTTAACGAACGCTTTCGTGCTGCTGAGACGGTTGAACGCGTGCGCCTTGAACAAAAGGATTTCACATTTCTTTATCAACAAGGGGATGCTTTGGTCTTTATGGATTCAGAATCTTATGAACAACTTGAACTTCAAAAGGATTTTGTTGGTGAACGTGCTGCTTTTCTCCAAGATGGGATGACTGTCACAGTTGAACTTTATCAAGAAAAGCCTATTGGCATCTCACTTCCTGATCAAGTTGCTGTCACGATTGCGGAAGCCGATCCTGCCATCAAAGGACAAACGGTTACCTCCTCTTATAAACCCGCCATTCTTGAAAACGGGATTCGTATTCTTGTTCCCCCCTTTATGAATGCTGGTGAACGTATCATTGTAGACACCAATGAGTTGATTTATTTGCGTCGCGCAAATGAAAAAGATAAATAAAGGAATAAAAAATGGCCCATTCTGCAGTCATGAATGTCATGGTGCAAGCTGCAATGAAAGCAGGACGCTCGTTGGTGCGTGATTACGGTGAAGTGCAAAATTTGCAAGTGTCTTTGAAAGGACCAGCGGATTATGTCAGCCAAGCAGATCGCAAAGCGGAAAAAATTATTTTCAATGAATTAAGCAAAGCGCGCCCCAAATTTGGTTTTCTAATGGAAGAGTCTGAAGAAATCATTGGCGAAGATTCCCAACATCGTTTCATTATTGACCCATTAGATGGCACCACAAATTTTCTCCATGGCATTCCTTTTTTTGCTGTTTCCATTGCCTTAGAAAGTCAAGGGAAAATCGTTGCTGGTGTCATTTACAATCCCGTAAGTGATGAACTCTTTACCGCAGAACGCGGGTGTGGTGCTTTTTTCAATGACCGACGCTGTCGCGTTTCTGCTCGACGCAGACTAGAAGATTGTGTCATTGCCACAGGTATGCCTCATTTTGGTCGCCCAAATCATGGAACCTATCTTATTGAATTACGCAATGTGATGGCGGAAGTTGCCGGACTTCGCCGTTTTGGCGCTGCTGCTCTTGATTTAGCTTATGTTGCTTCTGGCCGAACCGATGGCTTTTGGGAAGATAATCTGCAAATTTGGGATATGGCTGCTGGAATATTGATGGTTCGCGAAGCCGGTGGTTTTGTCACCGATAAAGAAGGCGGCAGCGATATATTCCGCAAAAAAAATATCATTGCTGGCAATGAACACATTCGCATCAAACTAGAAAAAACCCTCAAAAAAGGCATTTAGACCTCAGAAAAGATCTAGCAGATTATGTCAGCCAAGCAGATCGCAAAGCGGAAAAAATTATTGGAGAAGATTCACAACACCGTTTTATTGTTGACCCTTTGAGATGGCACCACAAATTTTCTCCATGGCATTCCTTTTTTTGCTGTTTCCATTGCCTTAGAAAGCCAAGGAAAAATCGCTGATGGTGTCATTTACAATCCCCTGAGTGATGAACTATTTACCGCAGAACGCGGGTGTGGTGCTTTTTTCAATGACCGATGCTGTCGCGTTTCTGCTCGGCGCAGACTAGAAGATTGTGTCATTGCTACAAGCATGCCTCATTTTGGTCGCCCAAATCATGGAACCTATCTTATTGAATTACGCAATGTGATGGCGGAAGTTGCTGGACTTCGCCGTTTTGGTGCTGCTGCTCTTGATTTAGCTTATGTTGCTGCTGGAAGAACTGATAGCTTTTGGGAAGATAACCTACAAATTTTTGATAGAACTACCGGCATACTGATGGTTCGCAAAACCAGTGGTTTTGTCAGCGATAAAGAAGGCAACAATATATTCCGCAAAAAAATATCATTGCTGGCAATGAACACATTCACACCAAACTAGAAAAAACCTCAAAAAGAGTATTTAACTCTTACAGTTTTTTTACAAAAACCTTAGAACCTTAAAACCCCACGTAAAGAGAGAGTTTTAAATTTTCTTTACATAAAACGATAGGAAATAACTAATCAGATTAACAAAAACATCATCACAAATAAAAAATATACTCGCTATCCCCCCCACAAAAGCAATCCCCAACAGCTTACCTTATTGACGTTTCTGTTATTCAAATTCCCCTCCAAACAAGCTGCAAAAGGCAATAAACAAAAAAACATCATAACAAAATGCCCCAAGAAGCAATTATCGCACCCAAAGCAAAAACACAATCCATTTCCTCCTCAATATATGCTCTTTATAGTGCGCTATCCATTGATCGAAAAAACTCTCCTCTCTCATAAAAACTGCCGCATATGTTTAAGAGTTTTCACGTCTTTTCCACCACTGCATAATAGCAGAGATTTCAGAAAAACCACTGATTCATAGGGCTGTTCTCTACCCCTTCATTTAACCATTATCTCAGATAGTCTATGAAATACTCTCGAGATTTATAGTAACAAAAATCCTTTTTCCCAAAAATTGCTTTCTGCACTTCACTTGCAAGCTGTTCTTTATCTTTTTCAATAGCCTCTTTCAGCGCCTTTACCTTCTTATCCCCAAAGATAACTTTTAATTTGTCTTTTAACTTTTTTTCCTCAACAAGCTTCTCCCAAAAGATCAATCGGTTATCGCATTTCTCATTTGATGATTTCATCCACTCTTTAACGCCTAATTTGTAAGCTTCTTCAAATGTTGGATTCCCTTCAACAATGGAAAGATTTTTTGCTCTATTTGTGTCATTCTCTTTACAAGTATTGATTGCATCTCTAACTGTGACAGAATGGCAACCATTATCAAAGGCAACATAGCCCTTTTTCACTGTTTTAATAAGCTTCTTATAGTAAATGAAAGTTTCTCTTGCCGCCTTATAATCACTGGAAATATCACACAACAACAACAACACATTCTTTTTACAATATAATAATAAAGTACACTCACCAGACCAAGATTCCGAAAGCTTTAGCATTTCCTCTATCTCTTTGTGTTCTATACTTATAGATATGTTGTCCCACAAAGTATCTGTAAATTTTTTCTTTTCATCCTCCCCTGTAAAGTTTTCCTTTTGGTGCTGTTTGCATTCAGCTGTAATCATATCATCAAGAACATATAACCACCAATGAAGTAATAACATCGTAGGTTGACTCCGTTTTTTTTTCGTAAGAGGATCTACAAACTTTTGCAGAATTATTCCATTCTTTCTCATTAATCGCACTGCTTTTATAAAAAATTTCCTAAAATACGAGCTATCCAAGAGACTGCATATTTTTTTGTAATGTTCATAAGTAAGTTTTTTTCCAAGTGCTTGCTTGTACAATAAACGCACTTTGTGATCCCCTCGAACACAAATATCCTTTACCAATGGAAGCCGATCCCCACTGAATTTCATATCTTCCCTAGGATTTTTTATCCCCAGTACGTCTCTTTCCCATAGCCTTACTCCCTCATCCCATTGTTTCAACCATTCCTGCGATACTTTTTGAGTTTTTGCAAAAAGCCTTTGTTCCCCTTGTTCAATAATCTCTTGATATCCAACGCACTCTTGCTCTTTTCGCTCAAGTTGTTCAGTC